>JAZGGI010000032.1 GCA_036480375.1 Candidatus Zixiibacteriota bacterium | reverse complement strand
CAGGACGTCCGCTGCTGGACATCATTATTTGCAACCTGCAATATGCGGGCTGTAAAGCTGTTATTATCAACACCCATCATCTGTATCAAAAGATAGACTCCTTTCTCGATCTGCAAAAATACTCGATTCCGGTCATCACTCGACATGAACCCGAAATCCTCGGTACAGGAGGCGCCATAAAAAATCTCGCCGACTTCTGGGACGACAAACCCTTTATGGTCATAAACAGTGACATTGTTACGGATATTGACTTGAAAAAAGTATATGATTTTCACCTAAATCATCATCATCCTGTTACTCTGGTTCTGCATGACGACCCGGAGTTCAATACCGTATCGATAAATCATAACGGCTTTATTACAGATTTTCATGAACAGGTCCCCAGTCGTACCCTACCCTCTTCCCCTTCCTCCGGTTCAAAAATTCTTCGGCCCAAAGGAACCAAAATACTCACCTTTACCGGAATACAGGTTCTTGACCCGGAAGTTCTCGGATTAATACCAAGCAGTGTATTCTCAAGCAGCATCGATTTATATCGTAAACTGATATCAGAAAACAAAAAAGTGCGAGCCTTTATTTCAAAAGAATACTTTTGGAAGGATATCGGTACCCCGGAAAGATACTGGCAGGCAGTTTTTGAAAAAATGGCGCCCGAAGCTTTCAAGCGCGCCTTTCCAGATTGGTTGAACAATATGATTACCCGCACCAAACTAAAAGGGGATGGATCCGAAAGAAACTGGTACCGACTGACCGCGGGTAGACGATCACTCGTGATGGCGGATCACGGCATCAGAAGACAACGTGCAACCAACGAAACAGACTCTTTTGTCGCCATTGGCCGCCATCTGCACGGCAAGGGTATCCCGGTTCCAAAGACTTATCTTTATGACACTTTTTCAGGTCTGGTATTCCTTGAAGATCTGGGGGATGTAAATCTTCAGACCGTTATCCAAAACACAGAAAATCATAGTGAGATCATCTCGTGTTACAAATCTGTTATACGTCTTCTCGTTGAGCTCTCTGTCTCATGCGCCACAGACTTTGAACCTGCCTGGACACATCAAACTTCTTCTTACAATCATGATCTTATTCTTGAAAAGGAATGCCGCTACTTTGTCGATGCCTTTTTAAAGGAATATCTTGGCATGGATACCAGCTTTGAAGATCTTGAAGACGAATTTGTAACCCTTGCAGGCAATGCCCTTGAATTTTCCGTCAATGGATTTATGCACCGTGATATGCAGTCACGCAATATCATGGTAAATAATAATCGCTTTTATTTTATTGATTATCAGGGTGGGCGAATAGGTCCGATCCAATACGACCTTGCATCCTTGCTGATTGATCCCTATGTGGAATTACCCCACTCAGTGCAGATCGAGCTGCTGAATTATTGCGTTGAAATGCTTTCATCTATTTTTAGCCTTGATCCGCAAAATTTTCTTGCCTGTTATAAATATTGCGCAATAACAAGGAACTTACAGATACTGGGTGCCTTTGGTTATCTGAGCCGGGTAAGAGGAAAAACATACTTTGAAAAATATATCCCCAAGGCAATAAAAAACTTGAAGTATAATCTTACCGCCCTTGAAAATACGGAATTTCCGGGCATAAAATCAATTGTGGAAAAAATTGATGTGCCAAATTGATATTTCTGTTATATTTAATGCTTGACCGCAAACCTTGGGTTCCGGTCAAAAATCCGAAATCCGAAGATCGCGCGAAGCATCCCGACGGGGATAAATACTAAACAATTACAAAAATGAAAATGCTCCAATGACAAAAACATTGAATTACCAATGAATTTGTTTCGGTCATTTTGTCATTTGGTATTCGAATTTGCTCGCCCTGTCTAATGGCAAGTGACTAATGCCCACTTTCATATCACATATCGGAGGTGCAAAATGAAGAGTATAAAAGTCATGGTAAACGGAATCCCAGGGAAAGTATCAAGTGTAGTGGCAAGACATGTTCTAAATGATGACCGATTTGAGCTTATTCCACACGCACTTACCGGACCTGAAATCACGGAGTCGGAATGCATTATCGATGGTTGCAGCATAC
>JAZGGI010000031.1 GCA_036480375.1 Candidatus Zixiibacteriota bacterium | reverse complement strand
ACGCTCCTGTTGTTTCAGATATTCCTGATCAGACGATAGCTGAGGGTTTGAGTTTTGCTACTATCAATCTTGATGATTATGTGACAGATGTAGATAATACTGACGCTGAGATGCTGTGGAGTTATTCGGGTAATACCGGGCTGACAGTTTCAATAGATGTCAATCGTGTGGCGACTATCACGATTCCATCTACGGAGTGGAACGGTTCGGAAACGGTAACGTTTACTGCAGAAGACCCGAGTTTGGCGACGGGCAGTGACGGGGCGATCTTTACGGTGACAGCCGTAAATGACGCTCCTGTTGTTTCAGATATTCCCGACCAGACGGTTGCGGAAGGAGCGAGCTTCGCCACGATAAATCTTGATGACTATGTATCTGACGTTGATAATCTCGATACCGAAATGAATTGGAGTTACAGTGGGAATACCGAACTTACTGTCGCGATTGATATCAACCGGGTCGCTACTATTGCGATTCCATCTACCGAATGGAACGGTAGTGAAACGATAACATTTACTGCTGAAGACCTGAGTTTGGCAACAGGTTCTGACCCCGCGGCATTTACCGTAACGGCAGTAGGCGACGCTCCGGTTGTAACGGATATTCCGGATCAAACAATTGCAGAAGGGGCGACATTCGCGGCTATCAATCTTGATGATTTTGTCAGCGATGTTGATAATGCCGATGACGAAATTACATGGAGTTATTCGGGTAATACCGAGTTGACAGTTTCAATAGATGTCAATAGAGTAGCAACCATTACAATCCCCGATGCCGATTGGAGCGGTTCTGAGATGATAACGTTTATCGCCTCTGACCCGGGACTTATGACCGGCAGTGATGCGGCGACATTTACGGTTACACCGGTTAATGACGCTCCGGTGGTGGCTGGTATTCCGGATCAGACAATAGCCGAGGGCGCCTCATTTGCTACTATCAATTTAGATGATTATGTCAGTGACGTTGATAATCTTGATACTGAGATGACATGGAGTTATTCGGGTAATACTGAGCTGACAGTTTCGATAGATATTAATCGTGTGGCGACTATCACGATTCCAAGTGTTGAATGGAATGGCTCGGAAACGATCACTTTCACCGCGGGAGACCCGAGTCTGGCGACGGGAAGTGATGATGCGATATTTACGGTAACGGCTGTCAATGACGCTCCGGTACTGGCGGCGATCGGGCCGCAAACGGTATTGGAGGGTGGTAATTTAAATCTGACAATCACCGCGACTGACGCGGATGGAACTATCCCGACTCTCGCGACTTCAGCCCTTCCGGCCAACGCGAATTTCGATGATATAACCGGAATCTTTGACTTTAATCCTGATTTCACCCAGGGTGGTGATCATTTTGTAACGTTCTATGCCACCGACGGATTAGAAACCGATTCGGAGATTGTCCAGATTACGGTAACCAACGCCAATCAGCCGCCAGTGCTCAATCCTATCGGCGCTCAAACAGTGGCCGAAGGCGCGAATTTGAATCTCACGATATCCGCGACCGATGCCGACGGAACGATTCCGACGCTTTCGACCTCGGTTTTACCGGCCAACGCCACATTTGACGCGGTCCTTGGCATCTTCGATTTCAATCCTGATTTCACTCAGGCGGGTGACCATTTTGTTACCTTCTATGCCGATGACGGCATTGATATTGATTCGGAAATCGTCCAGATTACAGTTACCGATGCCGGTAATCAGCCTCCGGTCCTGGATCCGATAGGTTCCCAGATAGTCTATGAAAACGCCAATCTGAACTTAACCGTGACGGCGTCCGACCCTGATGGTACAACACCGACTCTGTCCGCGACGGGAGTCCCGGCCAACGCTTCCTTCAATGACATCACCGGTTTATTTGACTTCAATCCGGATTATACTCAGGAAGGCGTATATAACGTCATCTTTAAAGCCTTTGACGGAATCCTGGTTGACTCCGAAGTGGTAGTTATAACGGTTCTGAATACTAACCGCCCGCCAGTGCTTGATCCTATCGCGACTCCGCAAGCGGTCAACGAAGGTGGGAATCTTAATTTCGTAGTCACCGCTTCCGATCCTGACGGGACGCCACCGACGTTGTCAACGTCGGTTCTGCCGCCGAACGCGACCTTCGACGCTTTGACGGGAATCTTTGATTTTACTCCATCGTTTGATCAGGCCGGCAGTTACGATATCACGTTCTTTGCTGATGATGGGTCCGCTTCAGTTTCTCAGCTGGTGACGATAAATGTCGCCGATGCCGGAAATCAGGCTCCAGTATTGAATCCGATTGGCGCTCTGTTTGTCACCGAAGGTACTAACTTAAATGTTTTGATAACGGCTACCGACCCCGATGGAACCATTCCGACTCTGACGGCCATAAATCTACCCGTCAATTCGACCTTCATTGATAACCTTGACGGAACCGGTACATTTGATTTCACGCCCGATTTCACTCAGGCCGGAGTATATGGGGTTACGTTCATTACTAGCGACGGTATTCTGGCTGATAGTGAGTTTGTTTTAGTTTCCGTCACCGAGCTCGGTAACCAGGCTCCGACAATGGATCCGATTATCAGCCCCCAGGCGGTCAATGAAAATGACACTCTGATTATTCCTTTATCGGCCTCGGATCCTGATGGGCATAACGTAGTATTCAGCTACACCTCTAACCAGCATATGTCGGGAATTACGCTCACCGACAACCTTGACGGAACAGGGACGTTTATGTATGCTCCCGATTTCAGGTCGGCCGGCGTAGATACCGTCCGTATTTACGCAACCGATGACGGCAGCCCTCAGCTTTCCGATATTGCCATAGTTGAAATAATCACGATTGAAATAAATCAGCCGCCGACGATCGATCCGATTGGTCCTTTTGGAGTCAGCGTCGGCAAGACTCTTGAATTTACAGTAACTGCTTCCGATTCCACTACTGACGGTTCTGGCCGAGTTTTCCTGACCGCCTCTGGTGTTCCCAATAACGCTACTTTCGTAGATCAGGGTGACAATACCGGATTGTTCAGATTTACTCCGGATAATAGCCAGGCCGGCGTTCTGACGGTCAAGTTTATCGCCATTGATGATTCACCCTCACCGATGTCAGCTTCGATTGATGTTGAAATTACCGTGGTGGCCGGGAATGCTCCGCCTGAAATCGCGGAAATAATGCCGCAGATGATACCGGAGGGCGAGACACTGATATTGACGATTTCGGCCTCCGATCCAGACGGCGGAATTCCAACCTTATCAGCCGAGAATTTACCGGATAGTTCGTCATTTGTGGACAACCTCGACGGAACCGGCATGTTTACTTTCTCACCGACCTTCGTGATGGCGGGTATTTACGGAGTTGAATTCCGAGCCAGCGATGGTTTTGATATTGATAAAGTAAATGTTCTGATTCAGGTTCTTGAAGCGGGTAATCAGGCTCCGGTTCTGGATCCAATACCTCCTCAGACGGTGACGGAGGCGACTGATTTAACATTTGCAATCAGCGTTCTTGATCCCGATGAAACTATTCCGACCCTGACCGCAGAGCAGGTTCCCAGCGGCGCGACGTTCACCGACAACGGCGATGGTACGGCCAATTTCTCATGGCAGCCGGGTTATACTCAGTCGGGAGTTTATGATATCCTGATTATCGCGAGCGATGGAGAACTGGCCGACACGCAAACGGTCACAATAACGGTTGAGGATGCCGGAAATCAGATGCCGATTTTAGATCCGATTGCCAGCGTTACCGTCAATGAAACCGCTGCAATCAGCTTTGATGTAACCTGTTCCGATCTAGATATGGTTGTGCCGATACTATCTACTTCGACCTTACCGAGCACGGCTACCTTCGTAGATAACGGCAATTATACCGGGAGCTTTGAATGGATAACTTCGTATGCCGATTCCGGAACTTATGATATTGCATTCTACGCGACCGACGCTGATGACGCGAATATGATTGATAGTGTCATCATTCAAATCGTGATTAATGATATCAACCAGATGCCTTATTTGCTTGAGATTCCGCCGGGTCAAAACAAGACGGTGGCCGAAGGCGGTACTCTGGTATATAACCTATCCGGCTTTGATCCCGATGGCATTCCGCCCCGAATGATCATGGTTCAGAACACACCTAACTTTGATTTTGTTGACAACGGTGACGGCACCGCGACTCTGACAATGACGCCGGATTATACCCAAGCAGGAATCTACGCCTTAATATTTGCGGCTTATGACAACGATCCCAATTACCCGGATGATTTTGGAACCTTTGGACCGATCAACTTTACTATTACAAATACACCGATCGCTCCAATTCTCGAACCGATCGGTCCGCAGACGGTCGTTGAAGGTGACACGCTTGATGTTTTAATCACCGCAACCGATCCCGGAAGCGGGACCCCTGATATTATTGTTGAGAATAATCCTGCGAATTCAGCCATCTTATTCTCAACTGGCATGCCCAAAACATTCCGATTTACGCCCAATTACGTTCAGGCCGGAACTTATGATGTTCTCTTTATAGCCCTCCATGACGGTTTGGCTGATTCGGAATATGTATCGATAACGGTTCAGGAAGCAGGCAACCAGGCCCCCATTTTCACTTCTCCGTCCGATACGATGACGGTAATATTGGGAGAATCAATCGAATATCATATTCAGGCCATCGATCCTGATCTTGATCCAGTATTCTTCTGGATGATAAATCCTCCGCCCAACTCAGTCTTGGTCGATTCGGGCAACGGTGCGGCGAGCCTGACATTTACTCCCGACGCCTCTCAAAATGGCGCTATGCATCTGTTCCGTTACGTTGTTGAAGACCCCGCCGGTTTAACGGATACATTATTTAAGTGGACCCGGGTGGCGACCTTCCTGCGAGGTGACGCGAATAATGACGCTACGGTAAATATTGCCGACGCGATCTTTATTGTCAACTTCGTTTTTAAGCAGGGTGATCCGCCGATTGTCATGGAAGCCGCGGATGTCAACAATGACGGTATCGATGGTCCGCGAGTTAATGTCGGTGACGCTCTCTATCTGGTGAACTTTATCTTCAAGTACGGGCCACCGCCGATTGAGGATTAAAAAACATGAATATGCCGCGAATATCAGGTAATCGCGGCGTATAACTTATTAAAATGGAGGCGGATACAAGGAATTTACAAACGGCGTCAGAGCCATTTAATATCAGCATGGGCTTAGTCGGTTAAATTAAATGCCTTGACATAATTGAACCAGGCTAGTATTTTAGTAGTACCCTCCACCGCCGTATAACAAAATAGAAAAAAAGTGTCATTTTTGTATTGACTGGCACCGAATTTTTCGTACTTTGTTTTGACGTATCTTTTTTACATGCGTCTATAAGGTATGAGAAAGAGCAAAATGGAAAACAATAAAAAATTAAACAATGAGCGCAATAATGAATGCGCATGGAGGCATGAGCGTATGAGAATTTTACTGTTAACGTTTTTAACCGTTATGTTAATGTCGTTTGGCGTTACTCAGGCGGCTGATTCGGTTGCGATTGCTTTATATAATGTTACCGACGGCGCCTATGTGACCAATGGTTCGACCATTTACGCCGAAGACGGCGACGGTAACCCTAATTTATATCGAGTTGAAATGTCGCTTGAGAATGATGTGATACTGGGCGGCATGTCCCTCGGCCTGGTTTTCAAGGGCGACGCGGAATTGAATATCAACTGGGAACCGCAAGTAGGCGGATGGGATTCTACGGGTAATAATGGCGGATTTGTAACGGTTGAGGGTTCCAGTCGTTTTGATCCTTCCCCGACAGGATCGTTTGATATGGGAGGATTTCTTATTGCCCAGGTCAGCACCGATTCTCTTGCTCCGGATTCTGTTTTGCCGGGTGGAGCTGCCATGTGGAATGGTATTCCCGCAGGCGCCATGGAGCACATGATTAATTATTATTTTTCTCTTAATGTTCCCGGAGGCGCTACGGTTGTATTTACTGTTGACTCAACCAAAATCGGCGCCAGCGGCGACTGGACTTATGTGACTCTAGGGGGGTCGACTTTCGATGCGGCATTTAGCGGCGCCATTGAAGTTACGGTCGAGCAGTCTACAAGTAGTGCGGCCGGTGATAATCCTGCCATCGCCTACACCTATGGTTTAGAGCAGAATTATCCGAATCCATTTAACCCGGTGACTCGCATTAATTATTCATTAGCCCGCAAGAGCAATGTTGATATCGCTGTTTTCAATATTCTGGGTCAGAGAGTCAATACCCTGATGAGCGGTGAAGTCGAAGCCGGTCCCGGTTTTGTCGAATGGCATGGCGATGACGACAGTGGTCAGGAAGTCGCGTCCGGTATTTACTTCTACAAAATGGTCACCGATGAATTTGTAGAAACCCGTAAAATGGTTTTGATGCGATAAGTTTGCATGAGTTTTTTCAAAAGCCCTCCTTTATTTGAGAGGGCTTTTTTTTGGTATTATTGGAAATGGCTCAGTCAATTTTGCATCAGACAGTACTATATTAATCCCGGATTGGTTAATATTGTATAATACTATTGACTATATTCCGGAATAGGTTAATTTGAGTAAACGGATATTTGGTTCCTGAAAATATGAATTGGAAATTTTTCAAAGTTACTACAATTGTTATTGCCCTTATTTCTTTCCCGGCATTCGCTTTGGCGCAAAATAATCCGCCGGTTATAACCCCGATAGCCGATACGACGATTATTGAAACCACCGAACTGGTTTGGAAAATCGAAGCGACCGATCCCGATGTGGGGGATGATATCAGTCTCTATATGTCGCCTTCGGATATTAATCCGATTTTTAGAGGTAATGCTTTATTTGTCGATAGCGGAAATGGCGCCGGGTCATTTACTTTTTCAACAGGTTATGACAATGATGGTTTTTACCCGCTCACATTTTCTGCCCATGACGGAACCGATGAGGATTTTTTTGAAGTCACTATCATGGTTCTGGATTCCAACCCTCCTCCAGTACTTGATCCAATCGCCGATACATCCGTTATTGAAGGGGACAGCCTGATATTCGACGTTACCGCCTCAGATCCAGATGGCTCGGCTCCGAATTTGAGCGCCTCATATTTACCCGAGAATGCGATTTTTCCCAACAGCAGTACCGGCAGTGGGACATTTGAATTTGCCCCTGATTATACGCAGGCCGGAGAATATGATGTTTGGTTTTACGCCTACGATTTGGATAACACCGATTCGGCAGTCGTGCGCATAACGGTTATTGACGCCGGCAATCAAATCCCCTCAATTGAGCCGATAGAGCCCAAAACCGTTGTCGAGCGTACAAATCTGTCATTTACAGTGATGACATCCGATCCTGATGGGACATTTCCAGCTATTACAACCTCATCGCCTCTTCCCAATAACTCTTCATTTATAGATAACGGCGATGGAACCGGATTGTTTTCCTTTACTCCGGATGAAACTCAATATGGAACGGGCTCGGCAGATACTTCGGTGACGTTTTTCGCCAGCGACGGGATTGAGACGGTCTCGGAAACCGTCGTGATAACGGTTATCGGCCCCAATGAGCCTCCAATAATTGAACCTATACCGGATAAAGAGATTCCTGAAAATGATACCCTGACCTTTTTTGTTATCGCTTCCGATCCTAACAATATCGGAGTGACATTATCGGTTGACTCTCTTCCGACCAATAGTGATTTCACAAATAATGGTGATACCGGCATATTTATTTTCAGGCCTGATTATACGCAGGCCGGATTTTATACCGTCTATTTCATGGCTTACGACGGATTATTTTATGATACCGCCGCCGTCGGAATCACTGTCACGGATGCCGGCAACCAGCCGCCCGAATTTATTCCGATAGACTCGCAAGTGGTCGCTGAAGGCGATATTCTCAATTTTACAGTATCAGCTTCCGATCCGGAAGGCAATGACGTCTATATTTTTATGCTTGATACGCTGCCGAATAGTTCGTTCAATGAATTAACCGGGGAATATACATTCAGTCCCGGGCCTACTCAGGGCGGTATTTACGATGTAGATTTCCTTGCCACCGATAGCATCGAAGGCACTCCCCAGTTCGATTCAAGCCAGCTAACGGTTACCATAACCGTGGAAGAAGGAGATTTTCCTCCGGTACTGGATGATATCGGGGGACATTTTGTTTATGAAGGTCGCAAACTGGAGATACAAATTACCGGCAGTGATCCAGAAGAGATATTCCCGGAAATCTCTATATCGCCACAGCCCGATGATTCTGTTTTTAACGGAAACGCGTCATTTGTCGATTTCGGAAACGGAATCGCGATTTTTGAATTTTCTCCTGATTTCAATCAGGTTGAATCGGGATCTCAGTTTATAAGTGTCACGTTTTATGCCCGAGATAATTATGACGTCGATTCGGAGATAGTCGTCATCACCGTTTATGACGTTGGCCGCGATGATAATGATCCGGGTGAAGCCGATACTATTGATATTTCAGGAGGCTTTTGGGATGGGGCCCCTGAAGGCTTTTCGATAACATCTCGAATTTATAATGATTCGGCCGTCGGCGCGGGAGGAACCGGGTTTAAATGGTCAGAAAACTGGATAAACTGCGATTCCATTGTTGTGCATTTGCCAATAACTGCGACCGATTATAAGACGTCATTTGTATCAAACGACAGCGCTTATCTGTATGTTGGATTTATATTTTTCGACAGTACTTATCTTGACTCAGGTCGACATGATTATTTCACTGCCTATTTCAGTTATGAAAGTGAATCAATTGATATTGATACAATCTGGTCACACGGGTCGGGCATATATTTCGACACCGCCAAGGTCGGAAACACCGGTGAGTTTGGGCTTGATTGGCGTATTCGTACGGGGCCTCTTAAAACCGATTTGGTAACCGATAATATTATTAGCGGCAACAGCGATTTCGTTTATGTCCCCCTCGTAAAACTGAATTCGGTGCTGGCCGCATTTAATTCGGTAAGTCTGGCCGTTTATGACAAAATCGATGGCAAAATCCTGGGTGACAACGATACTATCTATGTCGATAGCAACGAGCGAGGTTATCAATTATTGATAGGCATTGAAAATCCCGAAAAAATCGGCGGGCTGCAATTCGGCATCAAGATTTATTCACCCGATGGAGCCTCCTGGATATATGACGCGCAAACCGAAGGCCTGGGACCACTCACACAGGCTGTAACGCTTTCAGAAAATGGCAGGATGGAAGATCACGAAGCTATCTGGCCGATATCGGGAGGATTGATCGTCAGCGAAAACGATATTGACGGTCTTGATTCAGACAATTTGAGCTTTTCGGCTTCGGCGGTACCATCGATTGAAGGGGGGCTGCCGCCCGGCTTAAATCAATATCAGTTTGCCGTCAATTTCATTCCCAGTGGCGTTGTAAACGACGAAATTAGAACGATTTGCTTTGATTCGATTTCGACTGCGGGGTTTTTGGGTTTGCTGGATAATGATGGAAATCAAATATCTACTGAGTTTGGAGGAAATATTTGCTTTCCTGTTGCATATCTTAATCCATCTCATATTGTCACTGAGGATATTCTCCCGGGAGTTTATAGCCTGGAACAGAACTATCCCAATCCCTTTAATCCGGCCACAACTATCGGGTTTACGATAGGACAGCGAGGCCGTGTTAGAATTGATATCTATAATATAGTGGGCCAATTGATACGAATTTTGGCCAATGAGCAATATTCCGCGGGATATCATGAAGTGGTCTGGGACGGCAAGGATGGTCGTAGACAACGGGTATCATCAGGTATATACCTGTATCGTCTTGATTCAAAAGAACTTAACGATATCAAGAAAATGATTTTATTGAAATAGCCTCACATTTTAATTCATGACACTAATTTCCAAATTCTATAACTGAATAATATACAATAACTTATTCGTCAAGATACACACGCAACATGTGATTTCATGTAAATGACTATTTAATAACAACTTATGTATTGAACAATAAACTTTATATAAATTTTTTCCTGGAGTGAAAAAATTCACTATTGAAAGATCATGCAATTCAAGGTAATACAATAAAACTGTTTGCAACACAAAGACTTGGAGAGAGGTATTTGGCTCCAAAAAATGTTTTTTATTGACTTTTCGGGTTAATTTTGTTAAAATCATATCACGGCTTAATGGGCCAGTTTTTTATATGGTTGAAAATCAAGGAGTTATATGTTAGGCGTTGATCAAAACCGGTTGACTATCGGCAAAGATATTTACTATCCATTTTCTGTGGAAATGCACTATTTCCGGGTAGAAAAGAGATATTGGTCGATATGCTTCGAACGAATTAAGAGGGCTGGGTTTAGAATTATTTCTACTGCCGTACCCTGGAATTTGCATCAGAGCCGAAACAAAGACATAGATTTTAACGGATTTCAGGATTCAAGGAAAGATTTAGTAGTTTTTTTGGAACTGGCGAGAGAATTTGGATTCAAAGTGATTTTGAGACCGGGACCGTGGATTTCAGGACAATGGAAAAACGGTGGTATTCCTGATTTTGTCGTTAATGATCCCGAACTTTTGGCCCGCGATGCCAATGACGATGAAATAACGCTGATAGACTCTACCGGCGTAGCGGGAGGTAAGCTTGTCAGCTACATGCATCCTCATTTTCAGCATTATCTTAAGAATTATTTTAAGAACCTTATTGAAACGACGCGCAATTATATTCATCCGCGGGGCCCGGCATTCATGGTGGAGTTCGATTTTGAGACATCGTTTTGTCACCGCACCGGAGCCGGTGATGCCGATTATAACGACTATGTCATCAAATCGCTCTATCCGGCCTTTCTTGATCAGAAATATGGCGAGATAAAGAACCTTAATACTTTATATAAAGAGAAAAACAAAGATTTTACTCAGGTTGAGCCGCCTCGGGATTTTACCGGATTTGATTTGAAGCACATGCCCAAGGTGTTTGACTGGTTTTTATTCAAAGAATGGTATCTTTCGGAATTTTTAAGCAGCATGGAGGATTTATTTAAATCATACACTGTCCTGCCGTTTTTCTTTCGTTCTCTCTATTTCAAGAGCGAGCATCCCTTACCTGCATTTTCGTTAAAAACAGAGGGGGATGAGGAGCATTTGCTTGGGGCATCAGTATTTCCCGACGGTACGGCGTTCGATCTTCTGCAAAAGGCTCGCTATATGCGAACCATGACCAATTTCGCCTGGGCGCCGTCATTTATATCGGGGAGTATGACGTCGGACAAGAAAGAATCCGAGCATATGTTTCCTATTACAGACGGTCGAAGGAGATTTTTTATCGCGGCCGGATTGGCAGGTGGATTTAAGGGTTTCAATCATTATATGTTTGTCAATCGTGATCATTGGTACGGCGCTCCTATTGATCACGATGGAGCAATCGGAACCGGTTTTGAAATAATTAAGCGACTGAATATTGCCATACCCAAAATGGGTGTTAATGTTATTGAGCCTGATAATTCTCTGGCGGCGGCCTTCTATCGGCCTTATCAGTGGCTGTCTGAGTTTGATAAACCCAAAGTATTTGGCTATATTGAAAAGCTATTGCGTGAAACATTCAACGGTGCCTGTCGAGATTTCAGCAGACTGTGTTTTGATTATGGCGTTGGCGATATATCCGACGCTGAAAAACTACATAAATTCAAAACGGTTCTGATTCCCATTTGTGAATTCATGTCGCAGAAAGCCCAGGAGAATATAATTCAGTTAGCCGAAAAGGGGATTAATGTAATTTTGGTTGGCTTGATGCCTAAATTTGATGAATTAGGGAAAGAGAATTCACCACTTTCCAAGAAGCTTAGAATTAAGACAACAGTTGGCGAGGGCATCGGCTCGATTGATTTTAAGAAATCCGAGTCATTTCTATCATATATTTATGGTACTATCAGAACTACCGACGTCAAAAATAAGAAACTGGCAACTGCCAGGGGCAAGACGGTCGGTGTTCTATCTTCGCGGCTTAAAGGCAAAGTATTTTTCTTTAGTTATGATATAGCGTCGGGAGGCGACTTTAGAAAACTCAAACATCTTGAACAAATTCTTGCGATGACAAAATTATCCAGCCAGATATATGTCTCGGACCCTAATGTCGAAGTGGTTTTGCATAAAAACGAAAAGAATTTTGTATTATTTTTATTGGCTCCTCCCGCCGGCGACCTGAGTGATGCGACCGATATGAGGAACAAGGATATTTTATTACGCATCGATCTCCGTAAGGTTGGATTTAAGGGTACCAAGATAAAATTGATCGATCAATTCGGAAATAACGACGCGGAGGATCCGGCTGAACGAGACGAACCGATTAAGACCAGCGTGGACGAATTGAAAAACGGAATATCTTTGAATATTGATTTTCCCGACGCCAAAATGTTTTTGATATCCAAGTAATATGAGATTGACTTATGATTAAAGCAGCCGAAAGTCGGTTGCTTTTTTTTTGAGATTTGGAGTTTGATTATGAAAGCAGGACCCAGGTTCTTTCTAATTCCGATAGCATTTATATTCGTACTGACAAGTTTCTCATCGTGCGGGCAAGTCGCCTCCGAAAAGATTTTTCGTAACGGTGTTGTTGTCTGCTCGGATCCCATGGCCGCGAATGTAGGTTTGGAAATTTTGAAAGCGGGCGGCAATGCGATCGATGCCGCCTGCGCAACGGCTATGGCGTTGGCCGTAACGCTCCCCCGGGCGGGAAATATTGGTGGGGGAGGATTCGCCTTAATTTATCTGGCCGAATCTCAGGAAGTTCGTTTTCTTGATTTCCGGGAAACGGCACCGGCCGGAATTAAACCGGAGATGTACTATGATTCTCAGGAAAATGTTGACAGAGACAAAGCCCTAATCGGCCCGCTCTCGGCCGGGACGCCCGGCACAATAGCGGGATTATTTGAAATGCATAAGCGTCTGGGAAGAATGCCATGGTCGTCATTGGTAGTTCCGGCCCGGTATTTGGCCGATACCGGGTTTGCGATACTCAATCATTTTGAGTCATACATTATTGAGTATTCGGATGATTTGGCACTGTATCCCTCAACAGCAGAAATATTTTTTCCGGACGGGCGTCCTCCAATATCGGGCAGCCAATTTATACAAAAAGATTTGGCCTGGACTCTGGGCTTAATTGAAAGAAATGGTCGCGACGGATTTTATACCGGGACAGTAGCCCGCAAGATTGCAGAATTTTGCGCCGCCAACGGCGGCGTCATATCCGAAGAGGATTTGGCGTCTTATAATCCGAAATGGCGCGATCCGGTTAGTTTTAAGTTTCGTGATCTGGACATTTATGCCCCGGGATTGCCGTCATCCGGCGGAATTGTTATGGGGCAGATCTTATCAATCCTGGATGAGTTTGAGTTGGAGAAATATACGGCCGACTCTCCGCAATATCTCCATCTATTTACAGAGGCTTCTCGAAGAGCGTTTGCCGATCGTGAAAAATATCTGGGCGATCCGGATTTTACTCAGGATTTTACGAAGGAGCTCCTTGATAAAAATTATCTCGCGACCAGGATTCAATCCATAAATGAATCGAAGGCTTCGACCTCAACTGAAATACTGCCCGGGGTACCCAAAGGCAGCTATGAGCCCACGGAAACGACTCACCTTGTCGCGGTCGACAGCGCAGGCAATATTGTCTCATTGACTTATACCATAAATCTTTCGTTTGGCAGCAAGGCCGTGGTAGAAGGATGCGGTTTTTTATTAAATAATGAAATGGATGATTTCGCTATTAAACCGGGGCAGGCCAATGCTTTTGGATTAGTGGGTGGAGAAGCCAATAAAATTGAACCCGGCAAACGGATGTTATCATCCATGACTCCTACAATAGTCTTTCGAAATAACAAACCGTATATGGCCCTGGGATCTCCAGGCGGTTCCACGATTATTTCGGCGGTTACCCAGACTATCATATATAAGCGTATCTTTGGCATGAGCTTGGGAGAGGCCATTCTGGCCCCGAGAATTCATCATCAATGGCAGCCTGATAGTTTGTATATGGAGCAGGAACGCTGGGATGCATCAACTATACAGGATTTAATTTCACGGGGTCATAACGTAAAAGAACGACTGCCTCTGGGAATTGTTAACGCCGCGGCATTCCAGACGGGCGACCATTTCATTGTTGGTTTTTCAGATATACGGACTGAAGGTAGAAGCGTTAGTGGATATTAGCCGGTTAGGTTCGCCGATTGCTTACGGCATTCGTGAGCGCCGAGCAAAATCGCCCCCGCTCCGAACAACATAGAACCAAAATATATTATCCATCCCATGACGGGTACGGTGTATGAAAATGTCAAGGCAATTAATCCGAGAATAAACGCGAAACCTTGTTTTGGTTTGATTCCTTTGCGAAATGCGTTGATAATAAATGATCCCAGGAAAATGGCAAAATAGATTTTGGCGATATAGGCAAAGAGAATAGATAAAAACGCCAGAATGAGGGCGGCCGGTATTCCAATAACTGTAATAGCCAGAATTATCGCGGCAATCGGGGCGGCGCAGATAAAGACAAAACCGATCCCCAGGCATTGAAGCGGTTTTTTCCCGATTTGCTCGGATGCCAGACGTGTATGGCGATTAAGCAGCGGTATCATAATCAGGCCGACGACAAGCGTACAGAACATGAAAAACGACCGGGTATACCAGTCAATACCTTTATCAACCTCAATATCTTTTTCTACCCGATGCCATTTAACATCGCCTTCGATAATCACATCATCTGAGATTCTTATTTTCTTCGGGCTTTTGTATGATACATTTCCGCTAATTTCCGCGGGGTATTCAATTGTTACGATGTTTGCCTCAATATCCAGATCCCCGGCAATTTTCCCGGCTATGATAATTTCGTCTCCACGGACAATCAAATCCCGGCCCACATCTCCCAGGATTCTTACTTCTCCGCCGGTAATGGCGGCGTCATTACCAATTCGAGAGGAACTGCCAAGTTCGACTCGACTGGCTAAAATAATGGCGTCGATGCCTATTTTCCCCACGACCGTAATTTCCTGACAGGCTATTCGCGCCGAACGCTCAATATTTCCCCTAATAAAAGTAGACTGGCTGGCGCAGTTTAGATTGCCCTTAATCAGACCGGAAAAATTCAGTTTCCCTCCGGCCATGGAAAGGTCGCCCAGAATAGTCCCGTCTATAAAGGCTCCCCCGCGACCGCCGTCGTCAGAGCGGGTCCAGGAATATGGGAATGAAGCTCCCCCGCAGGTTAAATACAGATCGCCGGGGATCGTATCATTGGGTGGCAAGGTATAGCGATTACGATTAGAAAATTCAAAGGCGCCGGAATCGCTATATGCTGATAGGCAACATAATAAAACCCCGACGAGGATAAGTAATTTGTTATTGTCCCGCTTCTTAACCATATATTCCATCTGCCTCTCAGCAATATTTACGCATATTGAAAAGCATAGTTTCAAATCTGTTATCCCGCTTGTAGAGTATAAATAAGATTGTTATCTTGATGAGTGAGAGCAACTAAAATTCTGTGGGTTGTTTTCCCTGTGTTTTGGATGGCCTATGAATATATTGATTCCATTCCTGGGGGCTTATTTAATCTTTTGGCTGGGATACAGATTCTACGGCCGATATGTAGCTGAGCGATTAGGCGAGGACGATTCTATTCAAACCCCGGCTAAAAGCCGGAATGATAACAAAGATTTTATACCGACTCGGACGCATATATTGTTTGCCCATCATTTTTCCACAATCGCGGGAGCGGGTCCGATTATTGGTCCGACGATTGGTATTCTCTATGGCTTCGCTCCGGCCTGGCTTTGGGTCGTTTTGGGGACTGTTTCTTTGGAGCCGTTCATGATTATTCGACGCTTTTCGCTTCTATCCGAGAGGGAGGTAAATCAATCGGGGAAATCGCGGGTATTTCTCTGGGAAGGACCGGCATGTTTTTGTTTCTCGCCTTTACCCTCATTATGATCTTTCTGGTGACTTCGGCATTTTTGAGCATGACGGCGATATCATTAACATCGATGTGGCCATTATCAAAATTATCATTAGAGGCCGGACAATCCCTGCTAAAGACGACCGAAGTAAATGGTCAACCGATGGGTATTATCGGTGGTATCGCTTCAACCTCGGTGATTATTATTACCCTCTTTTCGCCTCTGTTGGGATTTTTGATTTATCGCAAATCGATGAAAATGGTTATGGGATATCTTCTGGCCGCGGTTGTATGCGCCATATCAATAATCATCGGTTTTAATTTTCCTATCAATTTGCCGCCAACGGCGTGGATGATAATTATATCAATTTATGTCTTATTTGCGGCCGGAGCGCCGGTCTGGGTGATCCTGCAGCCCCGCGATTTTACTAATGTCCAAATACTGTACGGGGGTATGATTGCGCTGGTATTGTCAATTATTATCGGTGGCTTTGCGGGATTGACTATTTCGTTTCCGGCTTTTTCTCTGCGAGCGGGAATTGAACACCTGGGTTTTGTATGGCCAATGCTCATGATTACCATCGCCTGTGGAGCAATCTCCGGGTTTCATTCATTAGTAGCATCAGGGACATCAAGCAAGCAGGTTCGGGATGAATCATCGGCTCGCCAAATTGGATATGGGGGCATGATCCTTGAGGGAGCTCTGGCGGTTCTGGTTCTTCTGGCACTGGCATCGTCTTTAGGATATTCGGATTATTTGAATATCGTCTGGTCTGATTCAGGTTCCAATCCGGTTTTGGCGTTTGCCCTGGCAGTTGGGGGATTAATAAACAGCAGTCTTGGAATACCGATTTCCATCGGAGCCATACTGGGTATTTTATTAATCGAGGGATTTGTCGTTACAACCCTTGATTCGGCCGTGAGATTAAATCGTTACCTGTTCGAAGAATTTTGGTCGCTGATTTTTAATCCGGTACCAGCACTGTTAAAAAAATTCTGGTTCAATTCGGGGCTCTCGGTCATAATCATGTTTCTTTTGGCTTATTTCAATACCTTTAGACTAATCTGGCCCCTGTTTGGAACGGCCAATCAGTTAATGGCGGCCTTGGCGTTAATCGCCGTATCGGCCTGGCTCTTTCAAAAGGGCAGAAAAAACTGGTTTGCTTTGATTCCGGCGATCTTTATGGTGACTACTACCTTGGCTTCGTTAATTTATTTATTGGTCAATACTTACTTACCATCGGGCAATATGATCTTGATAATTGCCGATATTATTCTCCTGAGTTTATCATTTGGCGTGGTTGTTATATCAATAAGATCCATAACTACTCAAAGCCGCCCCGCCCGACATGTTCGGTAAGCGATTAATCTAAGTTTTCTTCTCTTATAATCTGTTAGAGTTTAACGGGTTAATATTTTAGTCCCCTCGGCCGATATTTGATATTGAGGCAGCTTGAGTGGACAGAATATGAAACTAATATATCGTGAATCGCGATCTATATTACCGCGCGTAGAATCGCTCCATCTATTCACACGCCTGATTATCATATTGGGAGTGACCGCGTATCTTATTTTTGGCGATCTGGCCAAGCAGAATTTCACGCCCCTGGCTATTCTGTTAGGGGTGGAGATTGGTCTGTATTGCGTCTGGTGGTATCTTAATACCAAAAAAAGTTCCGTCAACTCTAATTTATATTTAATGGCGATTGCCATCGATGTCATTCTGATTACGGGAATAATTCATTATACGGGTGGCCTCCACTCTGAGTTCTATATTTTCTATTTTCTCGTAGTATCACTCGGCGCCTATATGATGCCCACTAAACCAACATTACTACTCTGTTTTTTTATTACCACTTCATTTCTTGCTGGTAATTACCAATCCTTGGATCGACTGGACCCGCTTGTTTTTTCGTTGCATTTTGTGGCCATCTGGTTTTACGCCTTGACTGTCAATTATGTCGCCGAATATATCAGGCGCTCGGAAGGCCGCTTACTAAAAGTATTCAATACCCTGAATCGCCGGACCAGCGAGTTGGAAAAAACTCATGCCCAGCTTGAGATGGTGTATGAAAACAGTCGTATTCTGGCGGGGATATTGGATTTTGATCAAATTATTGAAGAGATTATAAAGATTGGCGAGCGAGTTCTCGATTACCCGGCGCTGGGCATTTTGTTGACCGGGCCGGGCAAAAGCTTAATTTATCGAGGCCGGCTCATCGGCGGCAAGAAGGAAACCCGTCTGAAAAAGGCCGGGCGGGACGAAATGCAGTTGGCTTATCGAGTCGTCGATGCCGGTGAACCGGTTCGGGTAGTTGATTTATCCAAACGTAATGATTATCAGTCATTGCTCAAATCGGCCCGGTCGGCGATGCTGGTACCGATGGTGACTCATGGCCGAGCCACCGGTCTTTTATGCGCCGAATCGCCCCGTCGCGGAGTATTTGATGAGCGAGACGAAGCTTTTCTGTCGGTATTGGCTCGTTCGGCGGCGATGGCTCTGGAAAACGCTATCCTGCACCGCAAGACAGAAGAATTGACAATCATCGATGATCTGACCGGAATTTATAATTATCGCTACTTCTCGGATAAAATCAGGGAAGAAAAGAGAAGGGCGGTCAGATATGATCAACCGTTATCACTCATTATGCTCGATATTGACTGGTTTAAGAAATTTAATGACAATTACGGTCATGAGGTTGGAAATCATGTTTTAACTAAACTTGTCGATGTGATTCGGTGTGGAATTCGAGATGTTGATATCCTTTGCCGATATGGCGGAGAAGAATTTATTGTCATATTACCCCAGACTATTGAGCGTGAAGCGTTGAAAATTGCCGAACGAATCCGCAAAGAAGTAGAATTAGCGGAATTTGGCGGTGACGGAATACCTGATTTGAAAGTAACCGTATCGGTCGGGGTCAGCAGCTATCCTGAAAATGGGTTAACCGAAGAAGAGCTTGTCAACGCCGTCGATCAGGCGATGTATCGCGCCAAAGGGTCCGGAAAAAATACTGTCTGCACCGTTTGATTCTTTGAAACTCCCTAACAATTTTCATATATTGGTACATCATGAACGATGCCGCATTACATCCCGGAAAATTTTTTATTATTTCTTTTCCGGAAAATTTACCGTGTGACGAAACCCTTTCTTTTATACAGGACAATCACATCAGTGGCATTATTCTTTTCGGCAATCATTGCGAAGACAGGAGCAGTCTTAAAAGCTGGCTGAGAGATTTCAAAAAGTCTCTGGGGCGAAAATTAATCGTTGCTGTGGACCAGGAGGGAGGCTGCGTGCGGCGGTTCAAGCGCAATTTCCCCGGTCTGGAGTCTCCTCGCTATTACGGATATCACAACAAGTTTGACCAATATCGCGATGATTTGAAACGGGTGTGTGAAGAACTACATGAAACTGGGATAAATATTAATCTCGTGCCAACGGTTGACTTATTCGATACCGATGACGAACATGTTCTCGATACGCGGACCTTTTCCGACGATCCCGAAATCGTATCGCGTTATGCGAGAGTTACTATCGACATTCATCATGAGATGGGATTATTGTGCTGCGGTAAGCATTTTCCGGGATTGGGCCGGTCGGAAAATGATCCGCATCTGTCACTATCGCAATGCAACCTGTCAGAGAAAGATTTTTTTGAGTTTGAGCTCCGTCCATTTTCTGATATTGCATCGCATGGGGTGGATAGTATCATGGTAACTCATTTGAATATACCCAGGGTAGATGAAAACCCGGCGGTGGTTTCACGAGTTGTAATAAATGAATGGTTGAAGCAAAAACTCAAATTTGAAAACGCGGTAATTACCGATGATTTGCTAATGTTGGGTGCCTTGGAAATTGATACGGCACCGAATCTCGCTTTGCGCGCGTTCGAGGCGGGGGTAGATTTTTTATTATTCGGGCAAAAACTGAAACAAACGAAGGATGTGTATCAGGACTTTAGTGAGAAAATGGTGGCCGATTACTTTTCCGTTCAGAGAATCGAAGACGCTGCTTTGAGGGCGGATAATCTTATAAATCAATTGAATAGGTAAGCGATGAAAAAAATTGATTATAAAAAAGAATTTAAGCATTTATACAATCCTTCCAAAAAAGACGTTGAAATCATTGAAGTGCCCCCCATGAATTATCTCATGGTTGACGGTCGAGGCGATCCGAATAATTCTGTAGAGTTTCAGCAGGCGATTGAGGCTCTCTTCAGCGTATCATATGCGTTGAAATTCATCATTAAAAAGAGTGAGATCGGCGTCGATTATGGAGTCATGCCGCTGGAAGGATTATGGTGGTCGGATGACATGGGGGTATTTAATCGCGATGAAAAAGATAAATGGCAATGGACGCTGATGATTATGCAGCCGGACCTGGTGACCGGTGAACTCTATGAGATTGCCTGCCGGGAGATTTCTAAGAAAAAGGAGATTGCCGCCTTGAAAAGACTCCGGTATGATTCTTATTTTGAGGGACGAGTGGTTCAGATTATGCATATTGGCCTGTATTCCCAGGAAGAACCAACGATTGCGGCGCTTCATGCGCATATTGAAGCTGAGGGATACATCAAAAGTGGCAAGCATCATGAAATATATCTGAGCGATATGCGTCGGGCCAATCCGAAAAATTTGAGGACAATTTTGCGTCAACCGATAAAGGAAGGATAAGTTATGCCTTATAAATTCAGCCGCTGTATCGCCATGCAGCATCCCGCGGAAAAGCAGGTTCTGGAATTTTATCGCAATGTTATCGGATTGGAGGTCGTCGGGGAAGGACCCGATGGAGTCGAGCTCAACGCCGACCCGTACCGCCTCTTTCTGGATGGCCGGGAACCGCGGGAATTGATAATGGAATTGATCGTACCGGATTTGGAAAAAGCTCGCGAAGAATTGGTCGCCGCCGGTTGCCGGGTAATTCGCTGGGAAGGCAAAGGGAAATGTTGTTATATTCGCGATCCGTTCGGGCAGCTTTTTAATATCTGGGAAGACCCGGATGCATTCAAATGAATCTCATGCGTGGTGGAGATGAAGCGCCGATCTGTGTATAAAAGCAAAAATATCCATAGCCATTTTCGCCGGGTGGGAAGGATTGTCTGCGATAAGATCTCCGGCATCGACGGAGTCGTGGGAATCATCGCGACTGGAGGTATCGCTCGGAAATTCAGCGACGATTTTTCGGACCTTGATTTTTTCGTGTATGCCGATAAATCAAAAGCCCGACAGATCGCGTCGTATATTGCCGTCGGTCAACTTTGCTACAAAGATATTCATTTTGATATTCCGGTTCTATCCTATCAGAGGGCGATGCGGCATAAAGTTCCCTCGAATTACTGGTCGCAGGTTATTCGCTGGACTTTGAAATACGGTGAAATCTGGTACGATCCGGACGGTAAAGTAAAATCGCTTCTTGATAAAAAACTAATATTCCCCGAATCGGAGCAAAAGCTCCTGCTAAATCGCTATCATCACCGTGTCGATGAAATCCTGAATTATATCTACTCGACTTGGGAAGCGCGGGGATATATTTGGAATTTGGCCCATCTTCTGAGGCGGGCGGCAGAAAATATGATTCTCTGGGTATACGTCAAGAATGAATTATTTCAGCCGTACGTCACTAAGTGGCTCTATTTTTATTTTGAAAACAATCTTATTCCCGAAGCGAAATATTTTTCAAATATTCGCCATGCGTTTACGACACCCGTCGAGAATCAAAAACAAGCGGCTCAATTGCGTGAAAGATTGTTTCGCCTCTGTGATAAATTTGAGATGAATATAAAAAAGGAAAACTTAAATGACGTCATCGCCAAAAATATTCAAAACTGGGAAAAGGCGTCGGATAAAACAAAAGAGTTTTTGAGTTTTTAAGAGAATGCCGGATTTATTAAAAGGATTAACAGCCAAAAAGAATTTGACTATTCTGGGCATCAATTCGGGTACGTCGGCTGACGGAATTGATCTGGCGGCGATAAAATTTGCCGCCGCAAAAAACCCTGAAGCCGAATACATCGCCGGAAAAATGGTTTCTTATCCGGGAAAAATTAAACGAGAGCTGGAAAATATTATAGATGATCGCCGGGCAGAACTGGAGAGATTATCACGGCTCGATATCGCCTACGGGCAATATTTAGGGAGAGCCGCGAGAAAGTTCATAGATGAAACGGGTCTGAAGATTGACGCCATCGCTTCGCACGGTCAGACTATCAGCCATTATCCTTATGCGTCAAAATCTCTGGGCATAAAAACAAAAGCAACTATTCAGATAGGTGATGGCAACGCCATCGCGTTTTCGTCCGGTCTTCCCACGATTTCAGATTTTCGCCGGGCGGATATCGCATGCGGCGGAGAAGGCGCTCCGCTGACGCCGTTTGTCAATCAAATTTTATTTGGACATGCGCGCCGGGGAAGAATCATCGTCAATATCGGCGGAATCGCCAATTTCAGTTATCATCCTTCGGGTCAGAACTACAATCAAATCACAGGCGGGGATTGCGGGCCAGGAAACGTGCTGTCGGATACGGCCTGCAAATTGATGTTCGGCAAGCTGTATGATAAAAACGGAGAGGTAGCCTCATCCGGCAAGATCGAAAATGAGATCGTATCGGCCATCATAAAGGCCAATAAACGCAAATCGGTTTCGACCGGGCGGGAGCAGTTTGATTATCGATTATTGGCGCGCCTGGTACATATATCCCGCAAGATAAATGCGAATAAAAATTCAATCGTAACGTCAGTGTGCGAAGGCGTTGCCCGACTCATACATAAATCTATTAGAAAATATCTGGATGAAAAATACTGTGAAGCGGTATATCTTTGCGGAGGGGGACGAAAAAACATATATCTTATCAAGAGGTTAATTGAATATTGTCGTCCCATACCGATATGGCCGATTGAAAAGCTCGGATATGACGGAGATTTGCTGGAAGCGGTCGGTTTTGCGGTTTTGGGTGGATGTTATTTAAATTCAATTGCATCGACATTACCGAAAGTTACCGGAGCGCTGGCCGGTGGTATCGCCGGAAAATTATCTTTGCCGGAAGGCGGAAAAGTCGGCAAAATGGTCAAATGAAACCATAATTGACCGATACATATAAAGATATGATATTTGAGCGAATAAAACCCTGGCTGGTTCGCATTAGCTTGTTCGTGTTTATGATTATTCTTGTCTGGGGGTGCGGACGTGTCCCCCGGGTCGATGAATCACCGATGCCGTTTAGCCGTTTACCGTTCGTGCGAATTTTGCTTGACGATGCCTCTCGCCAGCATAGATTCATTTCGGGAGGCGGTCAGATGGCGATTGACTGCTATAAGGGTGATGATCGGTATTCCTATTATTCACGTCAGTCAGTTATAGTAAAAAGCGAAGGCAGAAAACTGGCGCTGTTTACCGGCTCCGGCACCACTCTTGATTATGATATTGATCGCATTGTCATATCTCCGCGGGGGAAGAATCAAGTTCTCGGTTACGATAAAAAACAATATCGTGGTTTGTTCGAACTGACCTCTATCTCCGGACAGATTAAGCTCGTCAATATTGTTTATATGGAGGATTATTTGCTTGGCGTGGTTCCGCTTGAGATCGGACCCACTCCCGATTCCATGGTTGAATCGGTGAAAGCCCAGGCGGTAGCGGCTCGGACCTACGCCATGTCGCATTTAGATCAATACGGAGTTGAAGCCGGATATGATCTCAAGGCCGATATTATCGATCAGGTTTACGGCGGATTGTCAGTAGAAATAAAAAAGTTTCGTAACGCGATAATGGCGACTAAAGGCCAGGTGGCGGTTTACAACGATGAAATGATAGACGCTTATTATCATTCGACTTGCGGCGGGACGACCGATGATATTGAGGATGTCTGGGACAAAGATCCCCGCCCGTATTTGAAGATGATTAGCGATGGCGACGCCTGTGGGATTTCCAAATATCATTCGTGGGAAGAATCATTTACCGCTGATCAACTGGTTTTAAGGTTGGAGCAGTATCTTTCGCGGGAACGGGGTAACGATATCCGGGTTGGCCGACTCATTGACATTCGCATCCCGAATCGTACTCCCGGCGGCCGCACGGCGGCGGTCACGTTTGAAACTACCAACGGCAGATACACATTCAATAAGGAAAAGGTTCGCTGGGTTATCGGTCGCACCGATAATTCCGAAGGAATTTTGCGTTCGGCTAATTTTACTCTCGATATCAGGAAAAATAATCAAGGCGAAATAGAAAAAGTTGTCTTTCGAGGGCGCGGTTATGGCCATGGCGTCGGCATGTGTCAAATGGGAGCTAAGGGTCTCGCCGCCGAAGGCATCACTTATGATTCCATTTTATCTTTATATTATCAGGGCACCGAAATAAAAAGTCTCTATTAAACCGATTAATCCATTTACTTCATTATCACCAGTTTGCCCAGTTGTTCACCCATCTGAGAACGCACCGACCAGATGTAAATTCCGGTTGTTATCGCCTGTGTATTTCGCGATAATAGGTTCCAGGTTTCAATTTGCGCGTCGGCGCCCCCATCCGGGCGAAAATGTTTAATTTCCTTCACCAAATCTCCCGAGACGGTATATATTCTGATTGTACATATTTCAGGTAAATTGGCGAATGTAATTCGTCGGGAACGCTCGGCCGATTTGGTGCGATCTCGATTTTCATATCCGGCCCTGGCATAGCCGCCGTCGATGCGATAAGGGTTGGGGTAGACAATGACACCCCGTCTATTTTCCTCGACATCATCGGCAGAAAAAAGTGGATAAGCGGTGGTAAGATTTTGCGTGTATGAGCTCTCCAGTTCGGTTAGCCTGTGTTTACGGCTGCCGTAATCAAGGGCCGTAACCGCAACATAAACCGGGCGCGAGGGTTGGAGATTGTCTATAACATATTCATATTCATAGAAACGGTGAAAGCCGTCAAAGGTAGTATCGGACGAATCACTCAAATCCGCGTCAGGGTAAACTCGTCGTATTCCATAAGGATCGGATAAATCCGAGGAGTTCCAGTATTGCGGAGTAAAATAAGTGTAAACACCATTTAGATTGATAGCCGCATTGGGAGGTAAGGAATTACTCTCATTAAAATACAATTCCGGCATGAAATCCTGACCATATATATTTCGGAGTGAGTCAATGCTTACTGGTGTTTCCGAGATTTCCCAGCGTCTGAATAAATCATTCCAGGTAAGGATATTGAAATTTCTAATATCATAAGTTGCAAGAAGAACTAAATCCAATTTTCGTTTACCTTCACCGAGGTAAATTTTATAACCCTCAAAATCCTTATAGCCGGTAAAGATATCGATATATTCTTCTGAGATTTGACCGTTCCACGTTAGGATCAGCTTACAATAGTCGGGCGTTATATTCAGTTTTGGTGATGGAGGAGGAGTGGCCCCACGAAAATCGGGCACCCCATCGCCTTTATAATACGCATAGGTTGAGTCGGTACCTTGTTCATTTACATACCACCGTGCCTGCCCTGAATCTCCATCTCCATCCGTATCATAACCGGGATTATCATAAATCCAATCGGCCCAGATAGAATTAAGTCCGATATCCCGAAAGTTCAATTGCCTTTGGAATGGATATGGATTTTGGGGATCAAACATTGTGGTGAATGCCGGAGCAAAGTAATGAAAATAATCTCCGCCGATATAGCCCAAGGTTACAGGTAAAGTGGAATCAGGCGGAAGATCAAAGGGACCAAAACTGAAAAGGTAAATGGAATTCTGTCCATCTGCAAAATCTATTGCATTTTCGGGAGGCGCCAGCCATTGACCCGAAGTGTGCGGGACTGCGCATTCAAGCTGGTCATAATCGAATTCTCTGGTACTCAGCATATAATACTTGTTTTTATCTCCCAGCGGTGAACCAAAAGATGGGCCGAAATCTCGATATGGCTTTTCATCAGTGACTTGACGAGGCCCCCAATCTCTTTCCGGAGTATAATCAGTAACCCACCAATTAAATGAATACTCCAAACTATCAGATGGGGTTCTGATTACGCGTATTGCAGTTACCCCGGTTACAGAAGAGAAATCATATTTTCCTTTCCAATTGGGGTCTCCATCATTGTCTGCGACCCAGGCTACACGTATTGTATCTTCATATCCGGGCCAGAAAGGCGAAGGAATAGTTTCTTTATAACCGCATATATCATCTTTCCAGGTAGGGTCTGTTTCAGATTTTGATAAATGATACGCATCAGCATCGTTTACAAAACCAATATATAATTGCTTTAGCGGAAATTCGCCCAAATTTCTGATAGAATAATCCAGTATTATAAAATCTTCTGCATAACCGTAACTCCAGGCATACGATCTTTGTGTGATTTCGATATTTAACGGCTGGTGCCACCGATTATCTATGGGATCAATATCAACAAGCGAAGAATTTGTTAGCGTATCAGTATATACACATATGACGTCTTCTTCAGAAATGGCGTCAGAAGAATATGATCGGGAAAATGGCAAAGACGAACGATGAATTATCTGCCCCCTGTCTCCCTCATCCGGCCAAAATTCGACAATATTATAATAGGCATCAGTCGACGTGCTTACAAGCGTGTCCCGCCCGACGACGGCGCCTACCCAAATTCCGCCGATATAGAGATATTCGACATCTGAATGCAACGGAAATTCGCATGCCATCACCCTATCTCCGGTCTCCGGATCAATAGGATCATCAATCAAAAAATATCCGGTTCCCAAATGCCCATTGTTCGTTACCGTTAATCCCAGATGGTTTATTTTATGCCAATAAAACGAAGTATTAGGAAAATTGTCTTCTGATATTTTTAAGGAAAATTTATTGGCCAAACCGTGGGATGGATATCGAAACCCGGGGCGCGCTTCACCAAATTGAATAATGACAAATAATAATAGGTACAGAAGAGTTGCATATATTAATAGGCGCCCTTTGACCATAATATTCCCTAAAAAATACCCGTTGATTTACGCATTATTTCCACTACGACGAATATTGCAGGAATTTGTTTAAAAACCTGTTGAGAATTATCGACTTCGATATTATAATCACTACATATGATTAAGATCGCGCCATCTATTTTGGGAGCCGATTTTGCCTGTATCGGCGCAGAGGCGAAAAAGGCTGAAAAGGCAGGGGCCGATTGGCTCCATATTGATATAATGGACGGTCATTTCGTGCCTAATTTGACCATGGGACCGGATATGGTCAAAGCTCTGAAACGCTCCACCAATCTATTTTTAGATGTTCATCTTATGGTTGAAAAACCAGAGGTATTCCTTGAGTCATTTGCGGCGGCGGGCGCGGATTTGCTCACTTTTCATATCGAAACCGCCCCTGATCCCACCTCTAATATTGAGTTAATACGCTCATTGGGCAAGAAAGTCGGTTTGTCAATCAATCCTGATAAGCCGATTGAATCGGTTCTTCCTTTTCTTCATCAAGTTGATTTGATCTTGCTCATGTCGGTTTTTCCGGGTTTTGGGGGACAGAGTTTTTTCCCTGATTCTATTGAACGGGTGAGAAAAATTAAGAATTTCATAGACGATAACAATTTAGGTTGCCTGCTTGAAATCGACGGCGGTATTAATCGCAAGACTGCTCCCGATGTTATTGCGGCGGGTGTGGATGTTCTGGTTATGGGATCCGCCTTTTTTGGTGATGACAACAAAGCGGAATTGGTAGAATTTTTTCGCTCATTTCCAATTTAGAAGCATAGCTTAAGCCGTTATCGGATAAGAACATATTCAGATCCTTCTGAGAATCATAAAAAAGGCTACCGGGAAGATGATTTATTGTATTTTGACCCGGCCCGGATTTGGCAATTTTCGTTTCATGACAGAGAAGAAATGTAATTATCATTCTTGAAAAGAAATTAGTGAAATTGTTAAAATATAATAGACTTCTGCGTATTTTTTTCGTATTATATGCGGGCAAATAATTTATTTTGGGTAATTTGGAAAATAGTGTAAACAATCACTCAATGAAACGGGAATAATTATATAGTATTCCCTTGACTTTTAATGGATAAATCAGTTCATTAGTGAACCAATTTATTCATTAAGGGGGACTTTTTGAATGTCTGATGAAACAAAACAAGTAGTACGTCCGGGGGGAGCAAAGAGGGGCTATGATGCTTGGTTAAAGAAGGCTGGTCAGTCAAACATCATTGAAAAAATAATAGACAAACGACCAAGCGTATTTAACAAACGGGGCCGAGAACAAATGGCCCTGATTGATGAGCGACTCGGGTGGACCGATGTGATGCGGTCTATGAAAAGAGAGACGCTCGCCATTGAAAGGATGGCCGATACCGTTCGCGAGGACGGTTTGGAGCATCTTTTTGTTCTGGGAATGGGCGGATCATCTCTTTCCGCCGATGTTTTTTCCAAAGTTTTCGGCAAGCAAAGCTGGCTAAAAAGCTTTACGATTGTCGATACGACGGCACCGACGGTTCTCGACGAGTTATTTAAAGCGGTTGAGTTGACAAAATCGTTTTTTATCGTCGAATCCAAATCGGGAAATACCATCGAGACAATATCATTGTTTCGATTGCTATTTCGGCGGATTAAGGACGTTCGTCCTTTGAAAGCCGGAAAGTATTTCTGTGCCGTCACCGATGAGCGGTCGGATCTGCACCACATGTCGAGGCGTAACCGATTTCGAGCCTTGTATCTTAACCCGGAAGATGTGGGCGGGCGATATTCGGCTCTGTCATATTTTGGGCTGGTACCGGCGGCGTTTACCAAGGCCAATTTAAATGGAATACTCTCGAGCGCCGACGATTTCTTATCGACAATGGAGTCAAATCCCAATGACAATGACGCTTTGTCTCTGGGTTGTCTGCTCGGCAGCGCTTGGGAATCCGGGAAGGATAAATTAAGATTTATCGCCTCCAAGAAGACGAGTTCGTTTATTCCCTGGATTGAGCAATTAGTTGCCGAATCAACCGGCAAAGAAGGCAAGGGAATTCTCCCGATCGAAGGCGATAATCGCGGTCCGGCATCCGATGTCAATAATGATAGTACCTTTATTTATTATTCGATGGGGAGCGAGAAGCCTTCATCGTTGCCGTCATCGAGCTCTAACATTCCCCGAGCAATCATTAATGTTTCTAAATCAGTTAATTTAGGCGCGGAGATGTTAAAATGGGAAATGGCTACAGCGGTGGGTTCTATTATTATGGGTGTCAATCCCTTCGATGAACCTAACGTCGCTGAAACCAAAGCTAATACGCTCGAATTTCTTAAAACGCGGCGAGGCCCCCGCAAAGTTATTCCGATTGACCCGATATTCCATTACGGGGATATGGATATTGTTCACGCCGAAGGCATAAAATCTTTGGCGCGCAAGAAACCGTATTCGCCGGAAGAAATAATCCGGAGTTTTTTGGGTGATATCGAAAAGGGCGATTATATTTCTCTATTATGCTATAGCGAAATAACCCCGGCTATCGAACGTAAGCTTAACGCTGCCCGTGATGCTCTCGCTCAAAATTATAAAGTTACCGTTTCGCGCAGTTTTGGCCCGCGGTATTTGCATTCACTCGGGCAATTGCATAAGGGCGGAAAGCAAAACGGTCATTTTATAGTCTTCGAGCGGGAATACTCGAACGATTACAATATACCCCTGACTCTATTTAGTTTCGAGCGGCTGATAAAAGCCCAGGCCAAGGGTGATATCGCAACTCTCAAGAAACGCAAACGGCCCGTAATTACTATAAACCTAAAACACAACCCTGCGGCGGGATTGAACCGTTTTCTTGAGCTGATAAAAAAATAAATAATCTTGTCTCAGGGCGAGCAGGCTGAAATCTTATGAAAATTGGCTTTGTTGGTCTGGGTAAAATGGGACTCAATATGGTGACCCGCTTAATTCGGGACGACCATGAGATTATTGTAAATGATATAAAAACGGCCTCCGCTGAGGAGGCCGTTGCCTTAGGTGCCGAACCGGCAACATCTCTTCCTGATTTAACCAAAAAACTCCCGTCGCCTCCGGTAATATGGATCATGGTTCCGGCGGGGAAAATCACCAACAGTGTATTGGAAGAGTTATCCGGTTTATTGCCTGAAGGCTCTATTGTTGTTGACGGCGGTAATTCCAATTTTAACGATACCGTTTCCAACGCCGCCAAATTAGAGCCCAAGAAAATTCATTTACTCGATATCGGAACTTCGGGAGGAATCTGGGGGCTTGAAGTCGGCTATTGTATGATGGCCGGGGGAAACAAGCAGGCGTTTGACGCGGTCGAACCGATCCTAAAATCTCTCGCTCCGCCGGAAGGATACTTGTATGTCGGAAAATCAGGAGCCGGACATTATCTAAAGATGATTCATAACGGGATCGAATACGCTATGATGCAGGCTTATGCCGAAGGTTTTGAAATTCTGGAAAAGTCGGATTATGAATATGACCTTAAGAAAGTCTGCCATCTTTGGAATCAGGGTTCCGTCGTTCGCAGCTGGCTATTGGAATTAGCTGAAAACGCTTTTTTGGAAGATGCCCATCTTGGAAATATTTCGGATTATGTCGATGACTCCGGAGAGGGACGCTGGGCGGTTCTTGAGGCTTTAGACAAAGATGTTCCCGCTTTAAGTATTGTAAACGCGCTGATGACACGTTTTCGGAGTCGTCAGGATGAATCATTTTCAGCCAAGGTTCTGGCAGCGCTTAGAAATCAATTTGGCGGTCATGCCGTTAAGGAAAAAAGCAGTGGGGAATGAAAAAGTAGAATCTTTATCCGGATGGCAAACCGGCGTCAATCCTTTTCGCAGGAATCAAACCGGACACGCCGACGCCGAGCCGTGCAGTATTATTATCTTTGGCGCTTCGGGCGATCTCACTCGTCGAAAACTGGTGCCGGCTTTGTTCAATCTAACGGTAGATGGTTCTTTAACGGTGCCTTTTGATATCATCGGTTTTGCCCGGCGCGATAAAAACCATTCCGAATTTCGGGATGATATGCAAAAGGCACTGGATGAATTCTCGCGAACCAATCCCGTGCGATTTTCCGGACTCGAAAAATTTCTCATGTCAATTTCTTATTGTCGCGGCAATTTTGATAACCCTGAAGATTTTAAGGCTTTAGCCGGATACATTCGCGAGCTTGAAACTCAGCGGGGGGGACCACCCAATCGATTATATTATCTGGCTACGCCGCCCGACGCATTTCCTGAAATTATTCGAAATTTAAAAAAATCGGGGCTGACCGTTGATAATCCCGTCACCGAGGGATGGCAAAGAATCGTCATCGAAAAGCCTTACGGGAACGATTTAAAGTCGGCCTGGATGCTGACCGGAGCGGTTCACTCGGTATTCAAGGAAAATCAGGTTTATCGCATCGATCATTACCTGGGCAAAGAAACGGTTCAGAATATTCTCGCTTTTCGATTGGGAAACGGAATATTCGAACCGCTCTGGAATCGTCGCTATATTGACCATGTTCAGATTACCGTGGCCGAGACATTGGGGGTCGAAGGCCGCGCCGGATATTTTGACGCGTCAGGAATCGCGCGGGATATGCTTCAGAGCCATATTCTCCAGTTATTTTCGCTTATTGCCATGGAACCGCCGGTTTCGTTTGATCCCGAATATATCCGGGATGAAAAAGTAAAACTGCTGCGTTCGGTGCGCCCGATTGACATGGATAATATGCAGCGCCAGGTAGTGCGAGGTCAGTATCAAAATGGATCGGTCGGAGGTAAATCAGTCCTTGGTTATCGTGAAGAACCAAGTATTTCTGAAAACTCCCGGACCGAAACATATTTGGCGATGCGCCTTGAAATTGACAACTGGCGATGGTCGGAAGTACCGTTTTATATCCGGACTGGTAAACGCCTCGCCCGCAAAATTACCGAAGTAGATATAGTATTCAAAGCGCCGCCTCATCGCATTTTCAAACAGGTTGGAATAGAAAGGCTTCAGCCTAACGTTCTGGGGCTACGAATCCAGCCGGAAGAAGGCATGTCGCTTTGTATTGGTTCCAAACGGCCTGGCCAGTCTTATGAAATCAATCCGGTCAGCATGGAATTTAATTATTCGACCTCGTTTGGAATACCGTCTCCCGAAGCTTATGAACGACTTTTACTCGATACGATTTTGGGCGATTCGACGCTGTTCGCCCGTGAAGACGAAGTTGAACTGTCATGGGGATTGCTTGATCCGGTTCTGAAAGCATGGGAGAACGATCCCTCCATACACCTCGCCAATTATGAAGCTGGTAGCTGGGGACCGCATGAAGCCGATATTTTATTATCGCGCGACGGCCGTTCCTGGCGGGATTTGTAATTATGGTAACGGCCGGCTCGGATATATTAAGCCCTGTTATACCTCTTGATGCCGAAGTAATCGAACGGGAATTATCAAAACTTTGGCAAATATCTCTACAGGAAGCAAATAACCGGGATAGAATTCAAAAAATTGCTCTTTCTAATCTGATAGTTTTTTGTCATGTAGATAACAAGAACGATGCCGAAAATATAATTCAACAATTCGACTCCCGAACTCCCTCACGAGTTATTCTTATCGTTATCGAAAAAGAGCGGAAAACCGAACCGGAGGCGCATATATCGGCATCATGCAATCTCACCAACGGTATGCGTGAATATCTGTGCTGGGAGAAAATTACAATCGAAGCGGGTGGTGAAAATCTCCCGGATATTGTTGGTCTGATACGTTCCCTTTTAATCGGGGGCGAAATTCCGGTTTATTTGGTTGATTTATACGGACTCAAGCGTAAGGTCGATTTGAGACGAAAAATATACCGGTTGGCAGATTATATTTTTGTTGATAGCCAAAACAATTTTGAATTGCTGCTGCCTCCTCCGGGAGCGTTTGCCCGTAAATATATTTACGGATTTGATTGGACCCGAATCGACAATTTACGTGAGGCAATTCGGAATTTTTTTGATAAGCCCGATCGCCTTCTACTCCTGGATAAATTGAAGCAAATTTCTATATCCTACGAGGGACGTCCGGAAGTCCTGCCTTCGACGGCGCTGCTTCTCGCAGGGTGGATTATTTCTTCACTGGAGCTTGATATTGAAATTCTGGTCGGAAATACTTTTCAGGCCGTTGAAAAAAAAGGCCGGTCTCTGCGATTAAGGCTTATTCCTTTTTCTGAAGAGGTAAGCGAATTATCAATTGAATTCGATTTTGGAACCGATACGGAAATTGTTTCATTTACGGGTTCCGAAAATAAAACCGAAGTACGGGTCGGTAATTTTAAAGATATTTTTGTAATTGAAAAACCATTCGATATAAACCAATTCGTCTTTGAGCAAAGCAGCAAGGACCGACTTCGTTCATCATACGCCGTTTCATATCGGGCCGCCGTCAGGTTATATAATTTATCAAGAGGCGTTTCCGGACGCAGGTCGATGATTGTCGTCGATGATTCCAATCGGTTATCCCGGGTCTCGGCCCGGCTTTTTTATAGTCTTGCGATTCGCACTCTGGCTTTCAAAGATTGTTTTTATGTCGCGCTTTCGGGAGGTTCCACGCCCAGGGCGATCTATCGCGAAATGGTAAAATCGCCTTACTCCCGAGCCGTGGCCTGGGAAAATGTATTTTTCTTTTTCGCAGATGAACGACCTGTGGGACCGGAGCACGCTGATTCCAATTATAAACTTGCCCGGGATTTTCTTTTTGAGCCATTGGGTATACCGGATGAAAACGTATTTCGCATTGAAGGAGAGAATCCGACCTATAAAGAGGTTTGCAATAATTACGCGGAAATTATAAAAGCTCATGTTCCACGTAATCAATTAGGTAAACCCCGGTTTGATTTGATATTTTTGGGGTTGGGTGAGGACGGTCATACGGCGTCTTTGTTTCCGGAGCTTGATTTTGATAAAATCGATCCCAACCTACCGGTCATCTATGATTATGTTCGCAAACTCGAACAACAAAGATTTAGCTTCAATATAAATTTAGTCAATAGCGCCGCCAATATATTTTTCATCGCTCAGGGCGAAAATAAAGCCGCCGCTTTGCATTCGGTATTTTTTCCCGATGAATCGCAAATCGTTCCGGCCGCGCGCGTCAATCCGCATCACGGCAACGTCCTCTGGCTCATTGACACCGCCGCCGCATCCCGCCTGGAAGGATTGACAGTTCCTCTCGAAATTTCCCGCTGGTAATCCGGCAATAGTTTTTAATTGATTTCGCTTCGTTGATTTCCCAAACTATAGCGATGCGAAAGATAATTATATATCTGCTTGTTGTCTGTTTATTTGTCGCGGCGGGGGCATCCGGCCGGGAGCTCAAGCCGAGGTATCGGTTTGGGCCGGTTTATGGTTTGGGCAATATCAAAACCGCCGAGAAACCTTATACTTTTAATCACGCCTGGGGTTTTATTGCCGGTCTCAACGGCAATCGTTTTATGCTCAATTTTTCGCTTCTGACGCACAAGAATTATTCGGACAGCGCGGCGTCGGGGAATTTTCAGTTTTTCGGCGATCAAAACGAGGCGAATTTTCTTTTCAAAACATTGCGCCTCGGGTTTGACGCCGATTTGCGTCTGAAAACCAGAGGAAGGTTGCGTCCTACTCTCGGTGCGGGACTGGGATATATTATCTATAACGTCACCGATCCGGTGGCAGACACGACCGTCAAAGTCATCGATGACAAAAACAACACGGTTGATTTCAACGCCGCCGAAATGTTCATCTCCGGTTCAGTCGGTCTCGAAATGAAAGCGTCGCCTCGCTGGTTTTTTCATTTGAAAACGACAATGGACTTTCTGACCGGTATCGGGACATCATTCAGCGACGCTACCAATGATTGGCGCCCGCGCACCGAGATGCGGTTTTCTCTGGCGATGGCATATTTGTTCGGGACCGAAAAACGCAAAGAAGTCATGCCGCCAACAACCTGGTCGTCATCCGATAGCTGGAAAAAACAGGATGATACCCAACGGCCCGATCCGGCCGAGCGCGACAGCGACGGCGACGGCATCAATGACCGCTCTGACAAATGCCCCAACACTCCGCGAGGTGCCTATATTGACGATGACGGTTGCCCGGATGATTCGGACGGCGACGGCGTTTTTGACGGGCTCGATGACTGTCCGCGCACGCCCCGGTCGGCGTATGGATACGTCGATATTTTCGGATGCCCGATCGATTCCGATTATGACGGTGTGCCCGATTACAAAGACCAGTGCACCGATGGCCCGGTGGGGGCGCTGGTCGATGAGTCCGGTTGTCCGACCGACAGCGACGGCGACGGCGTTTATGATGGCATCGATGATTGCCCTAACACCGAAGAGGGTATCGAAGTTGACGAGCGGGGATGTATTGACATCAGTTTCCTGTCGCAGCCGTATGTCGTCAATGTCGATTATTTGCCGGGGTCGTTTGAAGTCGATGAACGCACCAAGCAGAGATTGCAGCCGCTCATCCGCAAACTGAAAATTTTGTCTCATGTCAAAATTACCATCAACGGCTACACCGATAATGTCGGTCCGGCGGAGGGCAATCAGACCGTGTCGCAGCGGCGCGCCAATCGGATGCGCGATTGGTTGACTACTCAGGGTATAGTTGCCGAGCAGATGACGGCCCGGGGCCGTGGGGAGAGCAATTTTATCGCGTCGAACAACACCGCCGAAGGTCGCGCCAGGAATCGCCGGATCGAGCTGGTGTTTGAGAAGTAGCGAGTTATCCACATTTTCATCTTTCGAATATTCCTTATAATGCGATACGTCCCTGTTAATTACAGCGAATTGGGTTTGTTTTATTGTTTTGTATGCCGCAGATGGTCATATCTGATACGAAAATGGGTTTGTTTCCTCAGATTAACGTTTTTGGTCATATCAGATCAGTGGTGATTACGACAGGCACAGCCCCTTTTTCTATTTTCCATCCCCAAATGAATTTTTGAGCAATACATTTATCATGCTATAAAACAAGATGGAATCGGAAATAACGCTGGAGTTGTAGGAAATAGAGAAATTCAGGTTAAAATGAGATGCGTTTTTTTGAACTTATTTGTAATAGGAAAGTCAAAAATGTGATATTATTTTTATTGACATTTAAAGTTTAACGGCTATCTTTTGCCTACGGCAAAAGATAGCCGTTAACTTACACAAAAATGAGTAGTTTTTTTATGACTAAAAAAGCTTCTTTGATTTCCGATAATAAAACAGTAAACATTTTTAGTTAATTTGCGTTGTTAAATACCAGATTGGCGGATTAAATAAAAAATACTGAACTCTTTTAGGAGACTATCATGACCCAAGAAGAAAAAACCATCGAAAAGGTCAATAAGAAAGTAGTTGCCTTGATGAAATCTCCTGAATGGAAGGAATCTTTAAAGAAAACGGATAAGAAAATTGAGAAGGCTATTGAAAAAATGAAAAAGGAAGCTCAAGTTGACCCCAGGCTTTTAGATGAGCCAGCTACACTATAATTCCTCATGAAAAAACCATATGAGATTTTCCCTTACACAATAAATACATTAAAACAATTACTATCTGAAAAATCTGGCGCCTTGCCTTCAATTGTTGATTCTAAGCTTCATTCTCTATATTTCGAGCATTATTTCACCGACCTAAACGCCAAAACTATTGTTGTGGAAAATGATTATATTGATAGAGATTTTATGGAAGATTACGCTGGGTTTTATTCCCGTTGTTTTGATAAATATGAAAGCTCGTGTACCAGGCTACACTTTTTTAAATTAAAATTTTCTCCGCAATTGTTTAGCACCATTTTGATAAATCGAAGCAAGGCGAAAAATGTATTAAATTTTAAGAAATCATACCTTGGATTTATTGTAATAAAAAAACTTCCACAGACTTTTATTGGACGGACATGCCTAGTTACTTATGGATCTGATAATGAACGGAGACAGTATCCCATACTAAGGGAATATCCCGTTAGTTTATTTGGTATTAACTTAACAGTTTATAAAACACTTGCTTTCCAAGAACAAGATCGAGGTGTTGCAGCTTGCGCGACAAGCGCCTTATGGTCAGTATTTCAGGGAACAGGTAAATTATTTCAACATTCAATACCATCGCCAGTGGAAATTACACAAATTGCTACTAAGTTTCCGGATGAAAATGTGCCCGGCTTTTTGCCAAGTAGAGGATTGACTGGAAAGCAGGAAATTTATGCTATTCGTCAATTAGGATTAGAAGTTGATCATATAGATGCCCAACAATATTCAAATTTACAGGGAGCTGTTTATGCCTATTTAAAGGCGGGTATTCCTCTTTTATTAAGGGTTTCATTATTTGATATTACAAATAGAGAATTGCCGAAATATTTGGGCGGCCACGCTATGGCGGTTACTGGATTTAGCCTTGGAAAAGATAAATGCGTTCCTTACGAATCAAATAATTTTCTGCTAAAATCTTCCCAAATTGATAAGCTTTATGTTCACGATGATCAAGTAGGACCATTCGCAAGAGTAGAGCTTGACAATAAAACTATTTCTTATCAAAAACATAAGTACAACTCGATTTCAACCTCGTGGAAACGGGGAAAAATTAGAGCGGTTCCTCGTTTTATATTGATTCCTCTTTATCCAAAAATAAGAATAAGGTATGAGTTTATTAGAAATGTTATCCGCAGTTTTGAAATATTTATTTATGAGGAATTCTTTAAGAAATCCAAATTTCCATTTCCTAAACTTTTTGAGTGGGATATCTATCTCACAACTGTCAATAAGCTAAAGTCTGAATTCCGGAATGATACGTCGATTCATTTCTCCGAAAAAAAGGAAATATTACTTAAAAATATGCCGCGATTTATATGGCGTGTAATAGCCAAAAATAAAAATGATAGATTGTTTGAATTTTTGTTTGATGCTACCGATATTGAACAAGGCAAATGCTTTTTCCATGCGGTGAATCACAATAATGTATTTTATTCATTCCTTAAGATTGTTTCAAAGATATCATCAGGCGATCCTGATTTTCAGATTAAATCCTATTGGCACATTCTTGAATGGTTTTCAAAATTAAGATAGGTTGGCAAGGTTCCTCATCGACTCAACGCACGGACGATTTCGCCAACGTACATACGGTGGTAGTCGTTATTATATTCGGTATCGATTTTGGGATCGAGGAAATTGGCCGGATCCAAATCCTGATAATAAATCTTGCGGCATTCCAAAACGATGCGAGCTTCCTCAAAATAAACCGATCCGGTTTCGCTTTTGACCGGAGTCAGGCCGAGGCCTTTTATTTTATCGATGTCCCGACCCGATTTGGTACCGCATAATTTCAAAACATCGCGGTATTTTTCGTCAAAAAACGTCAATGTAAAACCATCATGCTTTTCCAGAAATTCATAAGTGTATCTTGTTGGCCGGATAAAGCAAAACGCCACTTTTTTATGCCACAACTCGCCCAGCGTCCCGTAGCTGGCGGTCATGGTGTTGAACGAATCGAGCGTTCCGGCAGTGACGAGCATCCAGTCCATTCCGATTAATTTGAAGGGATTATCCTTTATCAGCGACGGGTCGATTGGCATTAGCATATCGGGCATATTTTGCTTCCTTTCCGGTGATTGCGATATTCAAATAATACGACATCCAACCCGATTTGCAAATAATTTTGCGAGGTAAAGGTTGGAGAATTAATCCGATTGGTTTTTTTCCAGTTGGTGTGTAGCGTCTTGATACTGATAGGATTAACTTCAACAATATTCTGATTGCCATTAAGATTTATTAAGTCTATATTACAATGGATCTTGGGACATTCTTCATTGAAAAAATTATAAGGGTAACGCGAATGTCTTCGAATCAAAATGACAACGAAAAAACCCGTTCATATATAGTCCTGAACGAGGATACCGAGGTTTCGCACTATAAGATTATCGAGAAGATCGGTGCCGGTGGCATGGGTGAAGTTTATCTGGCTGAGGATACGAATATTTGCCGGGCACTGCCAATGTAATCAAGGAGGTAACTATGCGAAGGAATATGTTGAGAAAAATTGTAATTATCGCTTTCATTGCTGTCGTCGGGGCACCGGTCGAGGCGGGTGCCGATGAATTTCTCATTAAGAATCCGGAGGTTTCGGCCGCGATTGCTGTCTTTGACGCCTGGTGTCAGTATACGGTGTCATACCGTGAACAACCAGCCGTTTCTGTAGGGATTGTCCATGACCAGGATTTAATCTGGGCAAAGGGGTATGGTTATGCTGATCTGCAGAATAAAATTCCAACAACACCAAGGACCGTTTACCGAATTGCGTCGATTACCAAGCTTTTTACGGCGACAGCAATTCTTCATTTACGTGATGCCGGTAAACTTCAACTTGATGATCCGGTTGTCAAATATCTTGATTGGTTTCAGCCTGTTGATACCTTTTACAATAGCCCGATTATCACGATTCGTCATTTACTTACTCACACTTCCGGCCTGCAGCGGGAATTAAATGAAACGTACTGGGATAGCAGGAATTTTCCCGAGCATGAGGATTTCGTAAGAATGTTCCAGGAGACATCGACAATATTGCCCCGGGAAACCGAATATAAATACTCAAATATAGCTTTTAATATTCTTGGCGAAATTATCACCACCATATCCGGTGAATTCTTTGCAGATTATATCGGCGAACATGTCCTGAAGCCACTTGGGATGACAAGCAGCACACTAATGCCTCAGGAAAGCATGGCTATGCTTGCCCGAGGATACGGAATGCGCGACCCTGAACAGCCCCGGCGGGTCGAATCTTTCTATGATAAAAAAGCTATGGCCGCCTCCGGAAATATGGTCTCAACGGTGGAAGATCTTGCTAAATTTATTTCTTTACAGTTCAGGGATAGTGCGGCTGGCGGTGCCCAGATACTCAAAGGATCAACCCTTCGCGAAATGCATAGAGTTCATTGGCTACAATCGAATTGGAAACGAGGTCGCGGTCTCGGCTGGATTGTTGCCAATGTTGATGGTCAAACAAGAATTAACCATGGCGGTTTTGTGCCCGGATATAAAACACATATATCTGTAGAACCATCCAACAGAATAGGGATTATAGTACTTACGAATTCAGACGATGGTGACCCTCAATTTTATTTAAATCAGGCCTGGAACATTATTGCTCCGGCGATTAAAAAAGCGACAGCACGCGCAGAACAGACTCCGGTGCCCGATTCTTCATGGATTAAATATATTGGCGATTACGAATGGAGTGATATCGGCGGCCTTATAAAAGTGATGCTTCTTAACGGCGAGCTTACAATTATCGAGCTGCCGGATGACAATCCCTGGAAGAATCGCATTCGTCTTGAGCCGGTATCCGAAAATATCTTCAGGATGAAGGACCAATGGCAGAAGGGAGAACTAATACGCTTTGAGATGAATGATGACGGAGAGGTGACGCGTATTATTTTACCGGGTTATTCTATTAGACGCAAATAGACTTTATATAAGGTGGTTTTTGAGTTATTATTTTATGTATCCAATATTTAATTTATCGTTGGTTAATGAGGTAATCTGCTATGGCGGCGGATGAATTCGAAAATGACCGAACGCAGTCCTTCACTGCTTTGACCAAAGGTACCGAAGTCGGGCATTATACGATTATCGAGAAGATCGGCGCCGGTGGGATGGGTGAAGTGTACCTGGCTGAGGATACCAAGCTGAGGCGCAAAGTCGCTCTGAAATTTCTGCCATCACACCTCTCTCAGAACGAAGATGCCAAAGCGAGGTTTACTCGCGAAGCCCAGGCCACTGCCAAGCTCAGTCATCCCAACGTCATCACGATCCACGAAGTCAGCGAGTATCAGGGTCGGCCATACTTCGCCATGGAGCATATTGAGGGTCGGTCTCTGCGTGATGTTATCAAAAGCAAAGAGTTAACCCTGGATCAGGCCGTCAATCTGACTGCCCAGATATGCGAGGGATTGAACAAGGCACATCAGGCAGGTGTCATCCACCGTGACATCAAACCTTCCAATATTGTGATAGACACCGATGGCCGGGCCAAGCTGCTTGATTTCGGCCTGGCGACTGTCATGGGTGCCGACAAACTGACCAAAACCGGTTCTACGCTCGGCACGGTCGGCTACATGTCTCCGGAGCAGGCTTCGGGGCGCAAGGCAGACGAACGTTCGGACCTGTTCTCGCTTGGTGTCGTTCTTTACGAAATGATCACCGGCCGCCGTCCATTCAAGGGAAAAGACGAGGCCGCCACGCTGCACGCGGTCACACATGAGTCGCCAGAGCCAATGGCCCGTTTCAAGGCCGAAATACCGGATGGACTCCAGGACGTTGTCGATCGCGCGCTGGACAAAGATGTCGAGACCCGCTATCCAACGGCAGCCGCAATGTTAGCCGACCTGCGCAGGCTGCGGCGACGCTCAGCCGACACGATTGAGGTAACCAAGCCCGGCAGGCGTTTCGGCCCGCTGGCGGTAGTCATCATCGCCCTTTGTGCGGTTGTAATCGTCGTGGCCGGTTATCTCATTATCGATCAGACTCTGGTATCCGAGGTGCCCGGTAAGGATGGCTGGACCAACTCGATCGCCGTCCTTCCCTTCAGAGATTTCAGCCCCAACAAAGACCAGGAGTATTTCTGCGATGGGATGACCGATGCCCTTATCGGTAGACTGTCTGGAATTGCGAACCTCAAAGTTATCTCAATGACATCGGTGATGCGCTACAAGACCCCGGATCGCGACCTCAGGAAGATTGGCCGGGACCTGCAGGTCAACACCGTTCTTGAAGGCAGTATCCAGCGTGAGGACCACCGAATCCGCGTCAGAGCGCAATTGATCAATGTCCCCGATGACGCTCACCTCTGGTCAGAGACGTACGATCAAGAACTCAAAAGTGTTTTCGACATTCAGGATGACATCTCTCGGGCCATTGTTGACGCTATGAGAATCGAGCTATTCGGTAAGGACGAGGCAGTTGTCACCCGCCGCTACACGGAGAATATAGAAGCCTATAATTACTACTCGCGCGGTCGCCACCTGTGGAGTAAACGGACCGAGCGGGACATCCGGAAGGCGATTGAGTATTTTGAAAAGGCGATTGAGCTTGACCCGGACTATGCCCTGGCTTACTCCGGATTGGCTGATGCCTGGGCCGTCCTTCCCGGTTATCTTGATGTGCCCGGGGCTATAACAAAAACGGAGGCTATTGCGAAAGCCAAAGAAGCGGCGGAAATAGCTATTGGGCTCGATGAAGGCCTGGCCGAAGCCCACACCTCGCTGGCATCAATTCTCTGGGACGAAACGGACCTGGAAGGAGCAGAGAAGGCGTACTTAAGGGCTATTGAGCTTAATTCCGGTTATTTCTGGGCACACTTCTGGTACTCGTTGTTGCTGGGAGATATGGCTAAGTACCCGGACCAGATCCATGAGGAAGATATCGCCTTTGAGTTGAATCCAATGTCAATTCCCCTCATTTCCAACAGGGCTGATAGAAAAAGACGGTCTTTCGAATGGCAGGAAGCAGAAGAACTATACCAGCGCCTGATCGAAATCGAACCGAATCGATGGCAGTCTTATATAACTTATGCTTTCCTTCTGGCGTATTGCATGGACAGGAATGAAGATGCCATCAGGCAATGTTCACTGGCTGTCCAGATAGACAAAAAAGCATATAATAATATGGCTTATATCTATGAGTGGATTGGAGATCTTGACAAGGCCCTCTGGGCAGCCAACAAATACATTGAATCAACCCCGGATAAACACAATGCCTATGATACCCGGGGGAGTATCTATGCCCTCAATGGCATGCTCGACAGTGCTATTGCCTCCTTCCAGAAAGCTCTTGAGATAAAACCGGACTTTGCCCTCAGTCTCAGGAATCTGGGAAACATGCACATGTTCAGGCAGGACTATACAAAGGCGGAGAGCCTCTACCGGGTTCTCGCTTCTCATCCCGACAAGGAGACCAGGGCAGATGGCAGGCTTTGCCTGGCGCTAACACCTTTGCATCAGGGCAAGTTTGAAACAGGACTCCGCATGCTGGATGGACTTAAGGATAAAGCTCTCGCTGATTCTCTTGGGGGCTATTTCCGGGCATTTGGACATTACAAGAGAGGGTATATCTTCCAAATTTACCTTGATGACCGAGAGTCGGCAATCTCCGAATTTGAGAAAGTGCTGGGAACGCTCAATGAGATTGAACCGAATAACCATTTGGTTGCCTTTTCAAGGGGCGCTACCGCCTACAGTCATGCATTGAGTGGTGACCTGGACAGGGCAGACCAACTGCTCCGGGATCTGGAAAGGGATATTGAGGACTATGGCCCGACGGCGCTCAGTGGCTACTGGTTCTTCGTTGGTCTGATTGAAATGCAGAAGGGGAACTTCGACGTTGCCGTGGTCCACCTGGAAAAACTGGTCCGACTAGTTCCCTTGTTAAGTTATCGACAGTACCTGGCCGAAGGCTATCTTGGCGCCGGAAGGCTTGACGATGCCATAGCAGTCTCTGAGAAGATCATAAATCGGTATGAACTGAGTCTGGCAGACTGGCCGGCGCAGGGAGTCATGATTCACTACTATCTGGGCCAGGCGTATGAAAAAGCCGGGCGCACCGACGACGCGATCGAACAGTACGAGACTTTCCTCGATATCTGGAAAAACGCCGACGAAGGGTTGCCATCGGTCGAAGACGCCCGCGCCCGACTGGCTCGACTGAAAGGCGGATCGTGAGATAACGTATGGAACCTGATGACGACAAGACACGCACGCACGTCGTGCTGACCAAAGGAACGATGGTGTCGCACTACCGGATGGTCGAGAAAATCGGTGCCGGGGGGATGGGCGAGGTCTATCTGGCTGAGGATACAAAGTTGGATCGGAAAGTCGCCCTCAAGTTCCTCCCCACTCATCTCTGTCAGGATGAAGCCAGCCGGGCCCGCTTCACACGCGAAGCCAAAGCTGCGGCTAAGCTTGACCATCCCAATATTGTTCCGGTTTACGAAGTAGGTGAATTTCAGGGTCGCCCATTCTTTGCGATGGCGCACATTGAGGGTAAATCTCTTCGGGAAGTAATCAAAGAGGGCAAACTCACAGTTTCAGAAGCGGTCAATCTGACTTTGCAAATCTGCGAGGGGCTGAATGAAGCCCACACCGCCGGTGTCGTGCATCGCGATATCAAGCCAAGCAACATCATCATTGATAGAAAAAACAAACCCCGCCTCTTAGACTTTGGCCTGGCGACGGTAACTGGAGAAGAGAAACTGACCAAAATCGGCTCAACGCTTGGGACCGTCGGATATATGTCGCCGGAACAAGCACGAGGTGATGAGGTTGATCATCGTACCGATATATGGTCTTTAAGTGTTGTCTTGTTTGAAATGCTTACCGGAAAGTTGCCATTTAAAGGAGACAATGAGCAGGCTATAATTTATTCTATTCTAAATGAAGAACCCGGGCTCAAAGAGGAGATGTTAAAGTCATTTCCTGCCCCATTGATCACACTTTTAGAAAAATCACTCCGGAAAGATATATCATTACGCACTGCTTCTGTCTCTGAATTTAGAACTGAATTAGAGCAGATCAATGTTCAAATAACCGGAATTGGAATGAAAAGGACAGGAAAGTTCAACCGATACTTAAAACCAGCATTCCTAATACCACTTGGATTTATTATCATTATTGGTACTGCCTTCATTGTAAGAGGGCTTTATCGCGTGAATAAAACCCGATGGGCCAGAGATGTGGCTCTCCCCAAGATAGAAGAGTTAATAAGTATGGGGATGCATGAAAATAACATTGAAGCATTTGATCTGGCTGTTAAGGCAGAAGAATTCATCCCGGATGATCCGAAATTGAAACAGCACATGAATCTCATCTCTGGAGTCATTTCAATTCATACACAGCCTGCCGGTGCAAGGATTTTTCGGAAACCTTTCGATAAATCAGAGAATGATTGGGAGTTCATCGGACTTTCGCCAATTGACAGTATGCGTATGCCGAACTACTTGTTCTGTTGGAAATTCGAGAAATCGGGATATGATACCATGCACCGCCTCTTTTGGTCGCGAGGATCTATTGATTGGAATAACGTCACATATTTGCCAGGGTTTCAAAATTGTATTCTGGAAAAGAAAGGAACCTTGCCTCCTGGTATGGTACGTATTCCGGGAACTGAGGAAATCCCCGATTTCCTTATCGACAAATATGAGGTGAACAATGAGCAGTATAAACAGTTCGTAGATGCTGGCGGTTATCAAGACAGAGCCTATTGGAAACATCCTTTCATACAAAATGGAAATGAAGTTTCCTGGGAGACGGCAATGGCTGAATTCCGAGATGCTACCGATAGATTGGGCCCATCAACATGGGAAGTTGGAAGTTATCCGGAGGGCAAGAGGAATCACCCAGTCTCTGGAGTAAGTTGGTATGAGGCCGCTGCATATGCAGAGTTTGTCGGAAAAGACCTACCGACTACCAGCCATTGGGGAGCCGCGAGGAGAGGAAGTCTTGGAATGCTTTCTTATTTATTTTATTCCATGTGCAATTTTGGTGGAAAGGGTCCTGTTCCTATAGGCACGACGAAGGCCATAACCCAGTTTGGCGTGTACGACATGGCAGGAAACGTTAGGGAGTGGTGTTGGAATGCATCTGAGAAGGGACGATGCATCCGGGGAGGTGCATGGAATGATGTTCATTACATGTATGGCAACATCAGTCAAGCTGATCCGTTTGATCGTTTTTCTAAAAATGGGATTCGTTGTGTAAGTTATTTTGATAAGGATGTCATATCCGAGGATATCTTCGCACCTCGAATACCCGGGAAGATTAGGAACTTCTACAAAGAAACGCCAGTCTCTGATGCCATTTTTAATATTTATAAAGACATGTTTTCGTATGATAAAATTGATCTTAAAGCAACAATTGAGGATACCAAAGACCAATCACCTCACTGGATTTATAAAAAAATCACCTTTTCTGCAGCCTATGACGATGAACGGATCATCATTCACCTTTTCCTGCCCAGAAGCAGTAAACCTCCTTATCAAACAGTCGTCTATTTCCCGGGTTCCGGTTCTGTATATGTACCCTCCAGTGATCATATTGAAAGATATTGGGAGTTTACCTACAGGCTTTCCCATTTTGTAAAAGACGGGCGAGCTGTGGTGTATCCTATATACAAGGGAACGTTTGAGCGCAGGGATGGTCTACCAGGTTCATTGCATTTTGGCTGGAATGAATCCCACGAGTTTAAGGACTATGTTGTTAGAGTCGTGAAAGATTTTAAAAGAGTCATCGATTATCTGGAGACCCGGTCAGATATTGATACCGAAAAACTGGCTTATTTCGGTTGCAGCTGGGGAGGTATTTTGGGGAGCATAATTCCCGCTGTAGAAGAACGAATCAAAATCTCTATCATCGATGCTGGTGGTTTGAAGCCATGGAGGAGAAAGACAAAACCTGAGGTTGACGGTATTAATTATATTTCACGAATTACTATACCAACTTTAATGCTTCATGGTAGGTTTGACGCGAACGTCCCTTACGACTATTGCGCAAAACCAATGTTTGATCTATTGGGAACACCGAATACGGATAAAAATCTTATCACTTACGAAACTGATCACATTATACCTCAAAAAAATATTATCATAGAAAGCCTCGCTTGGCTGGATCTATATTTTGGGCCGGCAAAATAAAATCGGTCGTTGGGCGGCTCACCGCGAGAACTGTTCGAATGACAGTATTGGGATGCAGCGATAGATGATTAGAATGAGCAGTACATGACAGAGAATTCAGAACAGGACGACAAGACACAATCGCACATCATCCTGAGTAAGGGGATGATGGTGTCGCACTACCGGATGGTCGAGAAAATCGGTGCCGGGGGGATGGGCGAGGTCTATCTGGTCGAAGATACCAAGCTAAACCGGAAAGTCGCCCTCAAATTCCTGCCGTCACACCTCTCTCAGAACGAAGATGCCAAAGCAAGATTTACCCGTGAAGCTCAGGCGGCCGCAAAGCTGAAGCATCCCAATATAGTTACCATATATGAGGTTTCCGAATATAAGGGGCGACCGTTCTTTGCGATGGAACATATTGAAGGGGATTCGCTTCGAGACCTGATAAAAGATCAGAAGTTGGGATTTGATGATATTATTAAATTGTCTCTTCAAATATGTGAAGGTCTGCAGGAAGCTCATGGAGCTGATATTGTCCATCGCGATATAAAACCGTCCAATATCATTCTTGATAAAAACGGTCGTCCCAAGCTGGCTGATTTTGGTTTAGTTGCCATTGCAGGCGGTGAACAACTTACTCAGACCGGATCAACCCTCGGCACAATCGGTTACATGTCACCCGAACAGATACAAGTCGACAAGGTTGACCAACGTTCCGACCTGTTTTCTTTTGGAGTTATACTGTATGAGATGATTGCCGGACGATTACCGTTCAAAGGTGACACAGAAGCTGCAACCATGAATGCTGTTTTGAATGACACTCCTGAACCGTTATCAAGATTCAAAAGCGGCGTATCCGGTGAACTTCAACGAATTGTCTCAAAACTTTTGGACAAAGATATCGAGACTCGCTATCAAACAGCAGCCGGTGTCATATCGGATTTAAAGCAAATATTGAAAGAAACAGATCCCAATCAAATATCAAAACCAGCCATATCGGCAACGAAAAGATATAATAAATTTCTCATTCCAGTTCTTATAGTTATTATCGCCGTGGCCATTCTCATTTTTAAACCGTGGAAATTTGAAATCAGCCCACGACAGGAAGCCATAGCCCAGGAAAATAGACTGGCCATAATGTACTTTGATAATCTGGCCGACCCGGAGGATAGCCTGAAGCTTGGCGAGATAACTGCTAACCTGTTAATAACCGACCTTTCCGAATCAGAATATGTTCAAGTAGTATCCAGCCAGCGTCTGTATGATATTCTCAAGCAACTTGGACATGAAGGTGAAAAGAATATCAGTAGAAACATAGCCACACAAGTTGCAAAGAAGGCTAACGCAAAATCTATGCTATTGGGCAGCATCCTAAATATGGAGCCGGAAATAATTCTGACTGCCCAGATAATTGATGTTGAATCAGGTGATGCCATCGCTTCCCAACGAATAGAAGGTCAACCTGGCGATAGAATATTCCCATTGGTGGATAAACTAACCGTCGAAATAAAAAACGACCTATCGCTGCCTGCCCAGGCGTTATCTGAAGAAGATCCCGAAATTTCAGAATTGACAACCAGCTCCGTAGAAGCATATCGTTACTTATTAGAGGGCATGGAATATCAACAAAAACTCTACAGTGATGATGCTGAAGAGTGCTATAGAAAAGCGCTCACTTATGACTCAACATTTGCTATGGCATATTTGGCATTATTAATCCACACGGAAGGAGATGAAAGAGATACAATTTTATATAAGATGAACCTTTATTCAGGTAAAGCGTCCTCGCTGGAAAAGCTGTACATCAAAGCCTTTGACGCTTATTATAGGGAAGATTACCCTGATTATGAAAACTACATAAAATACCTTACTGAAATAATTGAGAAATATCCGGAGGAAAAAATAGCTAAAAGTATATTGGGGGATTACTACAATGAAAATAAACGGGATACTGAAAAGGCAAAAAGTCATTATTGGGAAGTAATACAGCTTGATCCATTATTCGGTCCAGTATATAATCGACTTGCCTATATATATAATTCCCAGTACAAATATGACAGCGCAATTTGGGCTATCAATAAATATATAGAAGTCGCGGATCCCGACGAAGCCAATCCATATGATACTCGCGCTGACCTTTATGCCTATAACGGCAAGTTAGAACAGGCCATTGAATCATACGAAAAGGCATTGGAAATAAAACCGGATTTTTACGCGTCTCGGCTTAAATTAGGATATCTGTATCTTTTCAATAAAGAGTATGACAAGGCTGAAATTTTTTACCGCCAGCTTTGTTCTGATAGTAACGCATTCCGACGTTCACTTGGAAGAATGCTCTTATCTTATATTCCCATTTATCAGGGGAAATTCACCGAAGCCCTGAAATTATTAGATGATGCCATGGCGGCGGATAGAATAGAACAGGGTGATTATGCCGGAGCGGATCTTCGATTTATTAAAGCCAATATATATGAGGCGAGAAAAGAATGGAAAATGGCGCTGAAGGAAGCTGAAAGAGCCATAAAAGATTATTCCGATGCCCATCCCGATGACTGGATTTATTTTCGACACGAGTATATCTTACCGCTTTCATGGGATAAAGATTTTGCGAAAGCACAAAAAGAGGCTGAGATTTTTAAGAAAGATATCGAAAAAAATGATTCATCGACAATATGGGCATATTGGTATGCCGTTGGTCATATTGAATTTGCCAAAGGCAATTATGAACAATCCGTTGTCTGTTATGAAAAGGCGGCAAAAGATGTGACACACTTCCAGGTGCATTATATGCTCGGTAGAGCATACCTGATGTCGGGCAGGTTGGGCGAATCTGTGACCCAGCTTGAAAAAACCATTAACAGATTTGATGTCGGGCGAGTCGGTGTGATTACCATGGCGGTAAAGATTTATTATTACCTGGGTCTGGCCTACGAAGAATCCGGATGGGACGCCCGGGCGATAGAACAATACGAAACTTTCCTCGATATCTGGAAAAACGCCGACCCGGGCATTGAAGAAGTCGAAGACGCCCGCGCCCGTCTGGCGCGGCTGAAAGGCGGTTCATGAGATAACGAATGGAACATGACGACGACAAGACAAAGAGCCACATCACCCTGACCAAAGGCACGATGTTGGGGCATTACCGTATCATCGAAAAGATCGGTGCCGGTGCCCCACATCTTCAGGGATTGTTGAAAAAGTCTTGAAATGATCTTCAGCCTAAGGAATAGGGAAACACTTCGAATCGTAAGTTCTTGATACACAGCAAGTAGCGATTTTGTGAAGCAAAATTGTGACGTGCCACCAAAACCGTCAGTTCACACCCCTCCTGCGTCGGGCCAAGAACTGACGGAACCTCAAAAATAGACGAATTTATTTTCGGATCGTGTCCAGCATTGAACATCCACATTTTTCCAACCAATCTACCGCAATTACTGAAAACAATCGCATTATTGAATGGAATGGTTTATGGTTGAGTGTTTGCGATCAATGGCAAAGAAGTCTTTTACGAAAGTACTAAAAAGGATAAAACGAACCCAATTCGTTGTAACTCACACAGACACATTTATATATGAGGATTTTTCAGAAATGCGATTGTGGATAACTCTCAAACCACAGATTGACGCGCTCACTTCGTTCGCAATGATGGAGAACACACCCAGCCCTTCGGGCATCCCTCTCTATAGGGGAAAAGAAAAAAAACAGGCGTTCACCTGTCGTAATCAACACCGGTTTGATATGACCAAAAACGTTAATCTGAGGAAACAAACCCATTTTTAGATTGAATATTCCTGTAACGAAGCGGTATATAAATTAAGAACGGATAAAAAATATTGGAAAATTAACCCAGAGGCGGATCAGTCATGGCTGAAATAAAAATCAATTTAACGGCACGGGAAGACCTTCTACCCAAATGCCCCTTCTGCGAAAAAGAGACCACTGAGCTTTATACCAAATCCAAAGGAATCCCCTGGATTGAAGGTAAAAACATTATCTATTTCTGCCCCCATTGCCTGAAAATTCTGGGAATCGGCCAAAGCCGTATGATGTAGATTATTTATTGATTTGCTTATCTGTGACAATCCCAAATAAAATTACATTTTTATTTGGGTGTGCGATATCGGACAGTTATTTTGCGATATCGAACATATATTTTGTGCCACATATTTATAACATACAGAACACCACCATCTTAACCACTTGGCATAATTATTGCTTTCATTTTCTAAAATCTCTTCTGTCGAACCCTTCGTATAAAAAGGCGTCGATATGTATTATTAATTTGCTCTAACGGGAGTATTAAATGCTAAAAAGTTATCTCAAGATTGCTATCAGAACACTACTTCGACATCGAGTTTATACATACATTTCGATCGTCGGGCTTGCTTTGGGGCTGGGACTCAGTCTGATTTCAATGTCATACATGGTCAGCGAGCTAAGTTGGGAAGATGGTCATCAAAATCATGATCGCATATATCGAGTTGAGATGCGGTATCAAAATGCCGATACTGTTTGGGCCAGTGCCCGGGTTATGGCTCCTCTGGGCGAAGCGCTTCTTGAGGAAAATATCGGTATTGAACAGGCTGCCGTATTTAGGCATGGTCGGGAAATTTCTCTAAAAATCAATAATGAGACATATCAAGCCGGGAATCTGATCTTCGCGCGCCCGGAGTTTTTTGATGTTTTTACTGTTCCGATCAAAATTGGGGACCCCGAAACATCCCTGGCAAATCCCAATTCAGTCCTTATCACTGATTCTATTGCTAAGGCATATTTCCCGGATCAAAACCCCATTGGCAAAACGATTACTCTCAATAAAGAATTTGAACTACAAATTACCGGTATCCTTGAGGATTTGCCCTGGAACACGCAATTGCATTGTGATTTTATAGCTTCTTATTCCACTCTTGAAACATCGAGAGAACACTTGACAACCTGGACTCAGGGGCAGTCGGATTTGACTTACCTTTTGCTTAAGGAAAACGCCGATCCGGAATACATCAAAGGCGAGATACAAAGCGTTTTTTCCAATAATGTTCCAAAAGAGATAGCCCAGCGATTTACTTTCTCCCTGATACCCCTAAAAGACATTTACTTTAACACTTATTATTCGGGAAATCGAGGTGAGTTATATCCGGGCGGTGAATATGACATGGCCATAATAATGGTATGTATCGGATTATTTATTTTGGTTCAGGCAATTGTCAATTTTATCAGCCTCTCAACGGCGCGAGCCGCCGACCGCATGAAAGAAGTGGGTGTTCGCAAAACATTCGGAGCTGCTCGATATCGATTGGTAGCGCAGTTTCTGGGCGAATCGATGCTCATTACAACCGCGGCCATGATCTTCGGAATTGTTTTGTATGAATATTTTCAGGAGTTTTTCTATTCGCTTAATCCCAATTATTTTGAATTCGCCAATCTATACAGAGATGCCGGCAACGTCATGTTGCTCGTAGCGCTTATTATCATTGTGGGGATATTGGCGGGTTTTTATCCGGCTCTTTATCTTTCAAGGTTCAAACCTATATCTATATTAAAAGACGATATCAGAACCGGGCCTTCAAGGTCATTTTTGAGAAAATCATTGGTCGTCTTCCAATTCACGCTGGCCATATTCTTTATAACTCTCACAGTCGGATATTACAATCAGGCAAATTTCGTGAGCAATATGGAACTTGGTTTCGATAAAGAAAACGTCATGATCCTCCGTTTTAACGGCGAAGATGATACCGCGGAAGATTGCGCCCTTGCCAAAAATGAAATCCTGGCTCAAAACGACGTCCTGGCCGTCGCCCGAAGCGGTGGAGTTCTTGGCACGAGAACCTGGTCATATCGGTTTTATACCGCCCCGGAACGTCTTGAAGAGCATCAGATAATTACAAAGAGATATACTGTCGATTATGATTTTCTCTCAATGTACGGAATTGAAGTAATTGAGGGGCGAGGCTTTTCGGAGGATAGACCGGACGATATCGGCCATTCAGTACTCATTAATCAAAAGATGAAAGATGAATTGGGGCTGGGTAACGCAATTGGCTATCGCTTATATACCGATTCTGCCGAATTTGAGGTTATTGGAGTCGTAAAAGATTTTCAAGGCGCGCCGATTGATTATACCTACCGCTCTAAATCGGTTATAACTCTCAACCCGGATAGCTGCCGGGTTCTGTGCGTCAGATTGCCGGCGGACAATATCAGCGGCTCAATCACTTCAATAAACGAAACCTGGCAAAAGGTATTCGGGGACCGTCCGTTTACATATTCATTTCATGATGATAATATCAAATCGGTATATTCTGAGTTTAACGATATTATCGCGCTAATGGGAATTCTCTCAATAATCTCCATTGGTATCGCGGCCCTGGGAGTGTTTGGACTGATGTTATACACGGTCGGGCATAAAACCAAGGAATTCGCGATTCGAAAAGTGCTCGGAGCGACAATGTCGGCGATTGTTAATATACTGGCAAAAGAATTCGTGGGTCTTATAATCATCGCCAATCTGATTGCATGCCCTCTGGCATATTTGTTACTCGATTCGTTTATGCAGGATTATGTCATCAGAACTGACTTTGGAATCGGGACTTTTGCTTCAGGAGGATTCCTGATACTATTAATAGCGTTGCTAACCTCGGGCTATCACGTTTATAAAGCGGCGCGATCAAACCCCTCGGATGCGTTGAGATATCAATAATATTGCAATAGAATTTTCGTCATTTGTTAAGCTCGGGTCAATTGCCTGCCATTAGGCTATTTTTGATAATAGCGTTAACAGTAACGCTCTTTCATCTTCACTGAGATTTCCCCAGAGGATGCCAATGAGTTGTTGATTTATCTCTTTTATATGACGGGCTGCCTTTTTCCCCTCCAGCGTCAGCTTGATAATTATCCGCCGTTTATCGGTTTTGTCCATCGTGCGGTGAATCAGGCCCCGGGCGGCCATCCGGTCCAGAGTCCGGGTAATGTTAGCATGGGGAAGCAATGTTTCCCGAGCGATTTCTTTGACCGCGACACCATAACCAATCGATGCCAGGCGGCTAAGGATAGCGAATTGCTCAGGAGTATTAACGCCGAGATGATGCTCTTTATCAGCCTGCTTAAGTAATTTTCTGAGAGCTGTTTGCTTAGCCGACCAAAGTTTATTTAGTCCTTCAATTAGTTTGTTTTCAATATACTGTTCCATATCGCAATATATATGTATATACAATGATATTGTCAATTGAAATGTTATTCATGAGTCTAATTGGCAGGATGTTCGTTACGAAATTTCATAAGATACAACTATATATAGCATTACATGAATTCATATTTGGCGAAATGGGATGAATTGCCTGTTTGAATTGACTACCATAGTGCTTAAAATATGCTGTTATGATTGTACATACAATTAATATTTATATATAAAAAATTTGCACTGTTATGCGAATGTTTGTATATTCTCGACGCAAGTTTGAGGGTTTAGCAAATAACTTTAGAGTATAAAGGAGTCTATAAATGGGCAGTAAGAAAGTACGAGTCGCTATTATTGGTGTGGGTAATTGCGCCTCATCATTTGTGCAGGGAGTGCACTTCTATCAAAAAGCCAAGGTTAACGATTTTGTCCCGGGATTGATGCATGTCAATCTGGGCGGTTATCATATTTCGGATGTTGAGTTTTCGGCGGCGATTGATATCGACGTTAACAAAGTCGGCAAGGATTTGTCGGAAGCGATTTATACCAAGCCGAATAATACCTATAAATTTTGTGATGTCCCCAAAATGGGCATCAAAGTTCAGCGCGGCATGACTCACGACGGTCTGGGGAAATATCTCAGCCAGATTATCCAGAAAGCTCCCGGTGATACGGCGGACATTGTCAAGCTTTTGAAGGATACTAAAACCGATGTGGTTGTCAGCTATTTGCCGGTCGGCTCCGAACACGCCACCAAATGGTATGTGGAGCAGATTCTTGAAGCCGGATGCGGCTTCGTAAATTGCATCCCGGTCTTTATCGCTCGGGAACGATATTGGCAGAAGCGTTTTGAGGAAAAAGACTTGCCGGTAATCGGAGATGATATCAAATCGCAGGTTGGAGCGACTATTACTCATCGTATTCTGACCCGTCTTTTTCAGGATCGCGGTGTTAAGCTTGAGCGAACCAGCCAGCTCAATGTCGGCGGTAATACTGACTTTTTGAATATGCTTGAGCGTGAGCGTTTGGAATCCAAGAAAATTTCCAAGACCAACGCGGTAACCAGTCAGCTTGATTATGATATCGGCTCCAGGAATATTCATATTGGCCCGTCTGATTATGTCGAATGGCTGGATGATAGAAAATGGGCTTATATTCGTATGGAGGGTACGACATTTGGTAATGTACCTCTTAACATCGAATTTAAAATGGAAGTCTGGGACAGCCCTAATTCGGCGGGCGTGGTTATTGACGCTGTGCGCTGCTGCAAGCTGGGTCTTGATAACGGTCTCAAGGGAGCTCTTTTGGCGCCGTCGGCATATTTCAAAAAATCGCCTCCGGTACAATACACTGATGATGAAGCGCGTGAGATGGTTGAGGAATTTATCCGCAAGTACGGACAGAAATCATCAAACGAAAAATCTTCGCGTAAAATTACGTTGAAAGCCGGGACCGCAAAGAAAACGACTAAGAAGAAAGTTCCCAACGGTCGTAAAAAAGTTAAGGCATTAGCATAAATATTTTCTTATCTTAAAGGCGGCTGATTTACAGCCGCCTTTTTTTATAATTTTTTTGAGATATGAAAAAACGCAAGGGACTTTTTATCACATTTGAGGGGATTGATGGGTGCGGCAAGTCAACCCAGGCCAAAAAGCTTTTTGGGGCGTTAAAAAAATCAGGCTTCCCCGTAGTTTTTATCCGTGAACCGGGCGGCACTCCGGTATCGGAAAAAATCAGGAAAGTATTGCTTGATCGCCGCATTGAGTTAAATGCCCTGGGTGAGTTGTTTTTATATCAGGCTGCTCGTGCCAATCTGACTGAAAAGATAATTATTCCCGCCCTGAATAAAAATCAGATAGTCATCTGCGACCGCTTTTTTGACTCAACTACGGCCTATCAGGGTTACGGTAGAAAACTGGATCTTAATCTGATTGAGAAGTTAAATAAATCGGCCAGTTTTGACCGTAATCCGGATATGACTTTTATACTCGATGTTGATTATGAAACTTCATTAAAGCGCAGGAATGGCAAACCGGATCGATTGGAGAAGGAAAAAAGAGTTTTTTTCAATCGCGTCCGCAAAGGATTTCGTGATATATCTAATAAGAAAAGGGTTATCTTGCTCGACGGTCGCGATGATATCGAAACTATCTTCGCACAAATTCTATCGCGGGTATTAAAAAAAATAGGCGCCCAGAACATAAATGCCTGATAAAAAAGCCATCATAGTCGGATTAGTTTCGTCCCTCATGATATTTATCATATTGTTTTTTGGGGGAATTTACCTTTTACGAGACCCGCTTTTAAAAGAGACGATAACATTTAGCTTCACCGCTTCAATGATCGCTTCCCAATATCCGCTGCCTTATTCGCGGGCGCAGGCATTAAAGGCCGCCCAGGACGCGATGCTGGAAACGCTGGATCCCTTTACAAATCGGATCAGGTCGGATCAATACAATCTTTTGATTGAAGAGTCTTCGGGCAAATATGGGGGGATCGGCATGATTGCCGCCCCAAAAGATTCGTTTATTTTGGTGATGTCCGTAATTGAGGATGGCCCTGCCGAACGCGCTGGAATAGAAAGGGGGGATAGAATAAGAGCGATTAATAATCAGAAGTTCTTTAATATGAGCCCTCAGGAGGCTGGCAATCTGATGCGCGGGGCGGTCGGAACAAATCTAAGTCTCACCTTATTGAAGCTGCGATCGGGTGAAGAGGTTGACCTTGAAATAATTCGTGAAATAGTTAAACTGAAGCATATCCCCTATTATGGCGTCACTGAGGATAACATCGGCTATTTGAAAATCTCTGATTTTGAAGCCGGGACTTCGGCCGAGATCGAAAATTGTGTGAATGAACTCGAAGACGAAAATGTCATTGGATATATCATAGACGTAACCGGCAATCCGGGAGGATTTCTGGAAGAGGCGGTTTCTGCCGCTGATATATTTCTCGACCCTAATCAACTTATTGTCGGTACCGATAGCCAATCGAAATGGGCCTGTAATTCTTATCGTTCGCTTCGGAGAAAACTTACCGATAAGCCAATAGTAATACTAACGGACATAAACACGGCTTCTTCAGCAGAAATATTTACCGGCGCAATCCGAGGAGCTGGGCGCGGAATTATAGTCGGAGATACCACTTACGGGAAGGGATTGGTACAAGCCCATTATAATTTACAAAATGGTGATGCCTTGAGATTGACCATATCCCGCTATTATTTCGCGGACGGCCGCTATCTCAACCCCCCTGATTCGGAACTATCGTTTTCAGGATTGGCGCCTGATATCGCGTTAAAACAAAATGTCGAACGGAAGTTTAACCAATATATTACATCCACGTTTTTCCTCTATGATTTCATATTGGAAAACTGGCCGGAATTGTCTCAGTATCCGTCGAATTTCAGATACCCCGATACCGTCATTTCTATGCTTGAACATTTTGCGGACGTTTACGACTCTCAATATGTCTCTGGAACAACCACCGGCATCGAAACCATTTTGAGTTATCTATCTTTTGAATCACCGGCGTCACCTATTGAAAAAAAGATCGGAAATCTCAGGGAGTTATCGGTGAACGCAGATCGGAATTCATTTGGTCGATACGAGGATCTTGTTGAATTTCATCTGCGCCGCATCGTAACAGAATGGAAAAGCGGTCCTGACGAAACCTATCACCACGTTATCGTCCCCGGACGGATTGATATAAGATTGGCCGCAGAACTACTGCTTGATATAGATAAATATGAGGCCATATTATCGGAGGATGTTCACATGGAGATTTGAACTTCGCCGATTTAGGCCTTGCTTCTGATGAAAGTTTTATTAATTTTGCGTAATTGTAAACGCCAGGACAGAAAGGGTAATTTATGTTTTCAGATGTTTCAAAGAAGGTTTTGGGATTTTTCATCATCATTATGGTATTATCCATGCCTGTATTCGCTCAGGAGGGCGGTACCAAGGGAGACAAGAAGGAGGCACCTGTGGCCAAGGAAAATCCATTGGAGTATATTCGGATCGAGACCAGTATGGGCAATGTTGTCGTTGAGCTGAATCGGGAAAAAGCGCCCCTTTCGGTCGCTAATTTCCTGAACTATGTAGATAAGAACTTTTATGACAATACGATCTTTCATCGGATAATCTCTAACTTTATGATTCAGGCCGGCGGGGTTACTTCGGATATGGAACAAAAACCAGGGGGTAAGCCGATTGAGAATGAATGTAAAAATGGATTAAAAAACGCACGCGGCACAATCGCGATGGGGCGAACCAACGATCTCAATTCGGCCACGACCCATTTTTATATCAATGTTAAAGATAATTTCAATCTTGATGGGGCCTGCTATGCCGTGTTTGGTCAGGTTATTGACGGGATGGATATCGTTGACAAAATTAAGATGGTCAAGACCGGAACCAAGAGGAGTTTCCGAGATGCGCCCCTGGAAGATGTTATCATAAAAACCATCGTCAGAACAGAAAAACCTAAGAAATAATCGAAATTATTTATCAGACAATGCTGTAAAATCAAAGGCGGCCTGAGCCGCCTTTGATTTTTAAAGTAAATAAATCTCGTATAATTTCGAGAACTACATAGTGAAAAATGCGAAAATCAATAAAATAACAGTGTTCTCTGATTTTGACGGAACGATATCGACTCGCGATGTAGGCAATCGCCTCTTTCATCATTTTTCCGAGGGCAAATCGGAAGAAGCCGTCCGCCACTGGAAACTAAACGAAATCGATTCTCGGGAGTGTTTGCTTCAGGAGGCGGCGGCTATGCGAAAAATCACCGAAACGGAATTATTTGAATTCATTGACAGTTTTGAAATCGACCCAACATTTATTGATTTTGTCGAGTACATGCGTCACAAAGAAATGCCTCTATATCTACTTTCAGACGGTCTTGATATATATATTTATCGATTGCTTCAAAAGTATAAACTGGATGGTTTGGAAGTCTTCGCCAATTCCGCCCGACTGATTAATGGGCGACTGAAGTTTACATTTCCCTATTATGATAAGAGTTGTGGCGGATGCGCTAATTGTAAAGGGTATCATATCAGAAATCTTCGTCAACAATATAGCAGGGCCGTATATATTGGCGACGGCAGGTCTGATGTTTGCGCGCTTGACGAAGCCGATATTATTTTTGCCAAAGATTATCTCGCCGAATATTGCCGCGAACATAAAATTGAATTCTTGCCATTTAATAATTTTTCTGTTATAACTGAAGTGCTGGCCGAAAAAATCGGCCGCTAATTAAACAAGCACAGACAGGGAGCACAAATCGTGAAAGCGATTATTATGGCCGGAGGTTTTGGGACCCGGTTAAGGCCGCTAACAATCAATATCCCCAAACCTATGGTGCCGATTGGAAATCGGCCCATGATGGAACATGTCGTCAATTTGCTCAGGAAGCATGGATTTGACGATATCATGTCGCTGATATTTTTCCAATCCGAAGTTATCCGAGATTATTTCCGGGACGGAAGCAAGTTTGGCGTCAAGATGGATTACATGTTGCCCGATCAGGATTACGGCACCGCCGGAGCGGTTCGCTATGCCGCCGATTTTTGTGACGATACAACGCTGATTATTTCGGGTGATGTGCTAACCGATTTTGATTTAAGTGCGGCTTTCCAATTTCATAAGGATAATAAAGGCGACGCCAGTATTTTGCTGACAAGGCTCGAAAACCCTCTTGCCTACGGTATTGTTATTACCGATGAAAATAGCCGTATCACCCGCTTTTTGGAAAAACCATCCTGGGGCGAAATGTTTTCCGATACGGTAAATACCGGAATTTATATTCTCGAGCCCGAGATTATCCAATTAATTCCGCCCCGAACCAATTTTGATTTTTCGCAAAATCTCTTTCCCGTCATGCTCCAGCAGAATATGAACCTGCTGGGGAAAATATCCAAAGGATATTGGCGGGATATCGGAAATATCGATGAATATACTTACGCTCAGCATGATATTCTTGAGGGAAATGTCGCCATTTCAAATCCGGGCGAGGTAATAGAGAAAAACGGAAGCCGGGTCTATCTGGGCGATAATGTTGATATCGCCGATTCGGTTACTTTCTCCGGAACCGTTTTTATAGGTGATAATTGCCGGATTGGTGAAGGCGCTCATGTCGCCAATTCGATAATAGGTTCTCATACAACGATCGGCGAAGAAACCAAAATTTCCGGTACAACTATTTGGTCAAAAACAGTGGTCGCGCCTCTGGTATCGATTTCCAGCGCTATTATTACTAAACAGGTGCAGATAGACCGCGGGGCTTCGATCCTCGACCGAGCAGTTGTATCAGATGATTGTCAGGTCGGAGCTGAGGCGACAATTCGGGCCAATTGCAAAATCTGGCCGGGCAAGATTATCGATGACGGCGCCGTTGTTTCTTCTTCGATTGTCTGGGGTGAAAAGTGGAACCGGGAATTGTTTACCGATTCCAAAGTTTCGGGTCTGGGGCTTACTGAAGTAACGCCCGAAATGGCGGTCAAGCTGGGCGCGGCATTTGGAGCTTCATTGGGAAACAAGCAGAGAATTGTCGCCAGCCGCGACGCTTCGGACGCGACGCGACTTTTGAAACGCTCAATTATTTGCGGCCTGATGGCAACCGGTGTGGATGTTGATGATCTCGAGATTTTGCCATCGCCGGTATTGCGTCATACGTTAAAAAACGGAAATTACGGAGCGGGGATTTATCTGCGCCACAACCCGGACAACTATAACGTGGTTGATATAATTTTCCTCGACGATTCCGGACTCGATCTGCCAACCTCAATAACCAAAAAGATCGCACGCTCGTTTACCAATGAAGACTTCCCCCGAGCCTCTCTGGCCAATACCGGTCATCTTGAGGAACAGGAGGGGTTGTTCAAGAATTATAGCGACGCGTTTTTGCGGATGATTGACGGCGAAACCGTGCGCCGCCGTGATTTCAAGATCGTTATCGATTATTCATACGGGTCGGCCGGTCAGTTTTTTCCAGCCATCACATCATCCCTCGGGATCGATGCCCTGAGCCTTAACGCTTATCCCAATCCTTTGCGCGCCGCGGACCATTTGCACGAATTGCAGGATAAAATCAAGCAGCTATCAACGATCGTGACGTCATTGTCGGCCGATTTGGGAGTCATGATAAACCCCTCCGCGGAAAAGATGATTGTCATCGACGGTCAGGGAGACGAAGTCGGCTCGCAACTGCTTCTTCTGCTCGTGACCGATTTGTATCTTCGCAGCCACAAATCGCGGCGTATCGCGGTACCGGTTGCGGCGTCGATGGGGGTCGAAGGGTTGGCCCGCGAGTACGGCGTGGAAGTTACCCGGGTTAGAAACGATCATCTGGCAATGATGAATGCCCACATCCGGGGCGGAGCCGATTTTGTCGGCGGAACCCTGGGCGGATTTATATTCCCGCGTTTCCAAATCGGGGCCGACGCGATGTACGCCACTATCGCTTTGCTCGAAATGCTGGCCAACGCCGATACGACAATCGAGGAATTGCGCCATCGATTTACTTCATACGTGCGCAAAATCGTTTCGATACCGTGCCCGTGGAGCAAGAAAGGCCAGGTCATGCGGACGCTTATAAATATCACCAAGGATAAAGAAAGACAATTGATTGACGGCGTCCGGATCATGGAAAACGGCGGTTCGGTTCTGGTCGTTCCAGACAGGCAAAAAGCGGCGTTCAGGATTATTGCCGAAGCTGAATCGGAAAACAGCGTCGAAAAGATTATCACTCGCTACTCCGATTTGGTCAAAGAATCACAGAATTAGGCCGGTATCCTCCCGAAATTACGCATCACCTATTTTTTGGTTCTGTCGGATCCTTAGCGAAGCGATGACCCGATGGATGTAAAACCGTCAGGTCACACCCGCCTTCGGCGTCCAAGACCTGACAGAACATAAATTGACCGCGGGCGACAGATATTCAAAATAGAAGGATGCATCATCCATGATGCATCCTTTTTTTAATCGCAGTTACCGCGTTCTTGTTTATTTAAGTAACAGCATCTTCTTCGTTTCAGTAAACTCTCCGGCCTTCAGACGGTAGAGGTAAGTACCACTGGCGATGTTGCTGCCATCCCATTGGATATGGTGTAACCCGGCCTCAAGGTGTTCGTCGACAAGCACAGTAACCCTCTGACCGATGATGTTGAAGACTTCAAGTTTTACAACCGCCGCATCGGGAAGACTGAAGCTGATTTCGGTGGTCGGATTGAATGGATTAGGATAGTTCTGCGACAACCGGTAAGTTACCGGCCTCCCTAACAGCCTGTATGCAATATTGACGGTTGACGGAGGAATAAGCCCTGCGGCTACCTGACGGTTGTTGTTAATCTCATCGCAGATTGTTTTTGCCGTTTCATGATCACCCGCGGGGTCATCGATCACATCGTCACAATAGGTAATTGCCTTCGATACGGTGGCACCGTCGCCGATGATGATTTCCATCTGACTGAGCTTTCCACTGGCTACGTTCAGAAGCAATGCCATAAGTTGCTGTTTTGCCCGATCAATCATATCTACCGAGCCTTTAAGGTTTAGCAGGCTTTTGAGGACTATCAGCTTGTCATCGCATAAAACGGAAACCGGCGGCTGATAAACTATAACCTGATTGATGGCATTTCCGTTAAAATGATTTTCTATCAGGTCAAGATAGTCACACAATGTAGGAGCATCTATTTGAGCATGTCCTTTGCCACCAGTTGCTACGCCAACCTGATGTTTCCATTGTGTCGTTTCAGCCTAAAGTGGACAGGAATGGCTTGAAGTTAAGACGTAGTTTTGTAGATTTGGCATATCAGAGAGGAGTTGGTTATGAGTACCAACAGAAGCCAGAACCCTGAATCGGTGGTTAG
>JAZGGI010000030.1 GCA_036480375.1 Candidatus Zixiibacteriota bacterium | reverse complement strand
GGAAAAACAAAAATGACCGCCCTAGTAGCCTCTATGAAAAAACTCCTCATCATAATTCAGGCTATCCTAAAAAAGAAAATACCATTTGACCCTAATTTTGCACTTGACTCATAAGACGGTATCTACAAGAGAATTACAAGATAACAGTTTTATTTACTCAAATCATCATAGATAAATTTGACCATATCGTCGGGGGGGATGAAGCCGGCGTTGGTTTCGTCGTATTTTGCCGTCGGTTTGGCGGCAATTGCTTGCTCCAAAGTTTTGCCCGAATCAATCATAGCCTGAATTGACGCCACGAATTCTGCCAGCATATCCCGATAATTTTTCAGACCGGCGAAGTCGGTGAGCGGGCCGTGACCGGGAATTACTTTGGTGTCCTGATTAATAATGCCAAGGATGGTATCGAGCCCTTTTAAAAGCCCCTTAAATGTTCCGCCATTTTCGAGATCAATGAAAGGATACATTTCGTTAAAGAAGATATCGCCGACGCTTATCACATTCGCTTTTTCAAAATAAATCGCTACATCACCATCGGAATGAGCGTTGGCCAGATGAAAGGTATTAATATTTTCGTTATTCACATTATAGGTCATTTCATCAGGGATAAATACTTCGGACAGCCATTCTTTGGAAAGAGGAGGATTTTCTATTTCGAAATAGTCTATTTTCCAACCTGAAGATAAAGTCCTGTAAACGTTTTTGTGAGCATACACTGTCGCGCCCTGCTGATTGATAAGGTCGTTGCCTCCGGTGTGGTCGCGGTGATAATGGGTGTTGAACAGGTATTTGATCGGTCCGCCTCCGAGAGAATCGATTGTTTCTTTTACTTTGGCGAACTGATTGGCGCTGGGATGATCGACCATAAAGGTCCCGTTATCGCCAAAGAGGACTGTCATATTGCCGCCCCACCCCTGAAGCATATAAAGATTGTCAGTAATTCTGGCCGTGGCAATTTTAATTTCATCGGTAGTCTGCGCATACGCGCTCATCGATATCAGCGGCGCGATCATTAAAATTATGGCGATCCGAAATGAATTTTTTATCAAGTTCATTTAAACCTCCTTAATTAAGGTATTTTTTCAATACTACGAGGTATATTTATGAAAGGTGGGGTAATTTGTCAATTTATTTTACGGAGTGTATTTTATTGATATTCCCGCAATTGGTAAATATAATGCGGGTTTCCGCCTGACAATCCCTTAATATACTAAGACTGAAAAATATGATTAAAGTCGCGTATTAAATATTGGATATACAATTTCGTAAAAAGGATACCCATAGTATTATGCGGTCAAGAAAATCTCTTGACAAGTCGATGATAATAACTATGTTATAGCCCTGAATTTTGACAGGCCGGCGTAACTCAGATGGTAGAGTAGCTGATTTGTAATCAGCCTGTCGGGGGTTCGAGTCCTCTCGCCGGCTGAAAAATCAGAGATGGTAACAGGAGAAGCTAAAGGAAAATATTTTTATAAATATCGGAGGGGTTCCCGAGTGGCCAAAGGGGATAGACTGTAAATCTATTGGCGAAGCCTTCGAAGGTTCGAATCCTTCCCCCTCCATAATTTTAAGGCTCTGAATTTTGGGATTTGGAGTCTTTTTGTTTTTAACCACTTGTGACTTTTATTCGTGTTAGAGCGTATTACCGAGTTTAGAAAAAAGTGATTGGCGCGGCGTTAATTAAATGGTAGATTGGCCTCTAAAATTAAATAATTATGGGGAGTTTTGTGTCCGACCAGGCGAAATTTATCAGCAATAGAAAACCGGTTGAAAAAAAACTGACTGATCATACCGAAGGCTCCATAATCGGTTCGATCCTGAAGATGGGACTGCCTTCGATGATTGGTTTTGGTCTCGGCAATATTTATAGCCTGGTTGATATGTATTGGGTGTCGAGCCTGGGACCGGAAGCTGTCGCGGCGCTGACTATCGCCGGGCCGATGCTGTGGGTAGCTCACTCGGCTAATCATATTGTCGGAGTTGGTTCGGTCGCGATTATTTCAAGACGATACGGCGAGAAAAATGTCGAGCGAACCGAGAGGTCGATTAAAGATACGATTTTATTAAAATGGATCGCGGCTCTGTTTTTTGGTTTTATCGGTTACCTACTAACACCCTGGGCACTGGGTTTATTAGGAGCCGAGGGCGAGGTTCATGAAATCGGGGTTATTTACTCGCGCATTATTTTTATTGGGCTGGGATTTAATTTTGCTACTTATTCAGTGTTTACCTCAATGCGCGGAACGGCCAATCCTAATATCGCCATGGCGCTGATGATATCGCTTTCGGTATTCAATATAATTCTTGATCCGTTTATGATATTCGGTTGGTGGATTTTTCCCGCCTGGGGCGTCAAGGGAGCCGCCTGGGCTTCGGTTATTTCCTATGCGCTGGCTTTTACCGTCGGTATGATAATCATGTACATGGGGGGAACCAATATTAAGCTGAGGTTATGGTCCAAAGAGAAAATTCGATACGATACCATGTGGCAGATATTGAAAATCGGCGCTCCGGCCGCGATCGGATCGTTTTCGTTTACGACTTCGCGAGCGGTAATAATGCCGATAATAGCGACTTTTGGAACAGGAGTGGTGGCGGCTTACGGCGTCAGTCAGCATATCGCCGCTCTGGGAGTCATGCTGATGGTGGGAATCGGATTAGGATTATCGGCTCTGATAGGACATAATCTTGGGGCAAAGAAATTTGAGCGCGCAAAGCAAACGGCTACTCAGGCTATTCGTCTGGCGACCGGCATTATGATATTTTTAGGATTATTGACTGTGATATTCGCGCGGTATATAATGGGATTGTTCTTTGATGACCCGGAAATAATTGAATACGGAATTACAATATTATACGTAAGCGCTTTGGCTTTGCCTTTCCTTGGCGCGTATTTCATGATGGAAAATATTTACACCGGAGTCGGGGATAACAAGCCGATTATGATTATGGATTCTACATCCGCGTGGCTTATGCAAATCCCATCGATTTTGATATGTGTCCATTTACTGGGAATGAATCAAAATGCGGTGTGGTGGTGCATGACTATTTCAAATATCGCAATAACGTGGATATTTTACCTGTATTACCGCCGAGGCAACTGGTTGCATGTGAAGGTATAAATATTTATTCACCTAAGAAAATATTGTAAAATCAATATCTACTACCGGTACACCGTTTTCGATTTTTTCCCTGCGTCCTTTCATGAATATGCGGTCCCAATTATTTTCATCTAAAGCCATTTCTGAATTTAAAACAAGATAACAATCAATCTCCCGCATTTTCATAAAGAGGGGGATATGTTTTAGCCAAATCGCGTTAATTTGGTTTTCAGAAGAATAACCTTCCATGAAATTGGCAAAGAATCGCCGCGCGAAGGTCGCGTCACGAGGCTCAAAACGATTCGACTGCAATTCATAAAATAAGGGAATCGCTATATCGTGAGCAAACCAATTGTAGGCACAATCGTCAAAATCAAAAATCGTCATGTCGCCATTGTCGATAAAGAAATTCATCTGATGAAGATCGGTGTGAATCAGACCGAAGGAATTGTCATCTCTCGGTAATCGTTTCATGTCATCAATTACATCATGGCATTGCTTTAACACTCTGGGGAATTTATATTTTTCCAGTTCGATATTTTTCCAATTGAAGAAGCCATCATTAAATACATCAATTCTCCTAAACTCTGGCTTAATCGGTTTGTATTTTTTTGTGAGGGCATGCATTCGTCCCGTTATTTTTCCCCATTTGATAAAGAGAGAATCGTCCCAATCATCTTCGCTGATGTGATGTCCTCTTACCTTTTCAAAAGCATAGATCAGGAAGTATGAATCATCCACATCGATTCGCTCGACCCATTTTTTATTTAGAGACTGAATCGGTTGAGCAACTGAGATTCCATGTTCTGATAAGTAATTAGTCCAGTCCAACTCGCCGAGAATCTGATTTTCGTTCCTATGCAGACTATGAGTGATTTTTAATATGTATTCCCGACTATTGCGTTCAAATTCAAAAACAAAACTCTCAAATGAGCCGAGGCGTTTGAGTTCATCAGGATTTTTATCGAAATAACGAGCAGCGTTTATTAATATTTTGTCTTTATGTTGTGCGAATGTCTTTTCACTAATTGAATCCATGTTTAATTCTCCTACTTGTTGGCCCAAAGCAATTTTTCGAACTCTTCTTTAAGCATGCCAAATCGTATATCATCATAATATTCGCCGCGAATGTAACGCTCCTTTCTAAAAACACCTTCCTTTATAAAGCCCAGGCTTTCCTGAAGTCTGATCGAACCGATATTATTTTCATGGGCGCCGGAACGCAATTTATTCAGTCCCAAACTCTTAAAAGCATAACGGATTAAAAGTCTGGCAGCTTCAGTTGCATATTTTTGTCGCCAGAATATTTTATCAATTTTTATTCCCCAATGCGCGCTTCGATTGTACTCAGACATGTTAAAAAGGACAATATTGCCCATATGTTCGCCGCTCTCTATAATAATAATACTGAATATCAACATCTTGTTATTAAGCACGGCCTTGGAAATTTCATCTCTGGTTTTTTCAATTGATTTTGGCCGGAATACACCACCGTCCAGGTAAGATAATTCCGGATCATTATCCCAGGCAAAATTTAAATCTGTATCCTCAATTGAAAGAGGGGTTAAGAAAATCCTTGCCCCTTCAAGAAAATGTGGTCGTTTGAGATTTTTTTCATTTTTCATGCTATATCCTTTACTTTAATTTTCGAGCTCTAATGTTATTTAGTCAAGAAACATATAAATTACTACCGGATCAGGCCAGGCCCTTTTTCCTTAACTCATTATTCTCGCGGGAATGCTGGCGGTATTTCTTATCCCGTTCCCGGTATAGCTGACGCTGCGCTTTGACATCCTTGCGGCGTTCCAAATGGGCTAATTCTTTTTGTAATTTCAGATAGCTGTTGAATCGAGATTCATCGAGCTCACCGGACGAAATGGCGTTTCGAACAGCACAACCCGGTTCGTTTTGATGCTGACAGTCGGCAAAACGGCAGTGCGAGGCCAATTCCTCAATATCTGAAAACGTACGGCTGAGACCTTCCTCATCGCCGAAAGCCTGAATTTCTCGTAAACCGGGCGTATCGATGACGATTCCTCCCGAAGGGAGAACAATAAGTTCACGATGAATTGTCGTATGCCGGCCGCGGCTGTCGGCGATTCGGACGCCGCCGGTATCGAGCCTGTCTTCACCCAGCAAGCGATTTATTAGGGTAGATTTGCCAACCCCTGAGGATCCCAAAAAGACGGCAGTTTTTCCGGGGGAAATGCAAGTCCGCAATTGATCCAGTCCGCTGCCTTCTATGGCACTGACTGTTAGGATTGTTACCCCTATCGCGACCGACTCAACTTCTTCGAGGCATGCCTCCACATCCGGGCAGACATCGGCCTTATTAAGGACGATTACCGGGTTGGCGCCGCTGTCCCAGGCGATTGATAAATACCGTTCGATGCGTCGAATGTTGAAATTATCGTCCAGACCGCAGACGAGGAATACCTTATCGATATTGGCCGCCAGAACCTGTTCATCGGTTTTTCCTCCATCGGTTTTTTTGCTGCCCGACAATACCGCCTTACGGCTGAAAGATGATTTGCGGGGAAGCCGGGCATGGATAGTTGCCCGTTTTTCATCTGGTCGAACCGACAGGGCTACCCAATCGCCGACCGCGGGAAAATCGCTGAGGCATTTGGCGGCATGCATAAAGCGTCCGGATACTTCAGCCTGCAACTGACCTTGCTCGGTCTCAACGATATATATTTTTCGATGCTCGCGGATAATTCTACCGGGAGTATAATTGTCGTTATTCAGAGAATTTAGATGACTCTCAAATTCATCATTCCAACCCAAAGATTTTATATTCATTTCTTCTTTTTCCTTCAATTTGATATTAATCTTTCATCGTACCTATCAGGTACACGGAAATCCATTGAGTTTTTTGGAGGATATCCGCAGACATATACCACGCCCGCGGTAAAAAAGAGATGAATAGATTATATAACCGCGATAAATAAAAATACCGCAGCTTACGGGCATGATATTAAATAAGAACTTCCGCCCGTTCAGTCATAAAATTCTCCTTTCAGAACTACATCGTCAAATAGCATAATATCAAAGACTACGCAATAAGTATATACAATGTTTCAAAACTGTCAAGATAAAAGTCGGCCTGAGATAAATATTGAGTTTTCATCTGTTGCATAGAAACAATTCACGGATTACATTAGGATTTCCTGTTGGACCATATTATAGCGGATTGAATTGCAGATAGCCTATGAAGAATTTTGAATTTCATATTCCGACAAAAATTATTTTCAGTCGAGGTGGAATTTCCAGATTGGGCAGTATCCTGCGTCCATTCGAAGATAATATTCTTATTGTAACCGATAAAATTGTGTCGTCAAAAAGTCCAGCTGTGGAGGCCGCTCGTGAAAATTTAAAAGATCGCACGGTCGCCGTTTTTGATGACGTGGAAGAGAATCCATCAATCGACACAATCACACGGGGAAAAAAGACCGCGGTTTCGAACAAGGCCGACATTATCGTCGGCATTGGAGGAGGATCGTGCATGGACGCGGCCAAGGGAATCGCGGTATTGGCCACTAATCCCGGAGAGATAGGCGTATATATGGCCGGTAAAAGTCTCGAGAATAAACCTCTGCCTAATATTTGCATCCCCACAACATCCGGTACCGGAAGCGAAGTGACTCCTTATGCCGTCTTTACCGATAGAGAAAAAAAGTCTAAAGGAGCGATCGGTTTTGAGGAAATATTTCCTCGCGTAGCATTAGTGGACCCTGAACTTACCTACACTATGCCCGAAAATGTAATTGTAAGTACCGGAATGGATGTTTTGACGCACGCCGTCGAAGCATACTTATCGACTGAATCGTTTAAGATGAACGATATGCTGGCGCTGCATGCGATTGAAATCGTCCGGGATAATTTGCCTGTGGCTCGGGATGGAGATAAAGGTGCGATGGATGCCATGGCTTATGCCTCAACTCTGGGCGGAATTGCTATTGCGCATGCCAGCACGATTTTGCTTCATATAATGGCGTATCCGTTGACCGTATATCATAATATTCCGCACGGCAAAGCTAACGCCATTTTATTGCCGGAGTTTTTGAATTTCATGAGGGAAAAATCGACAGTGATTGAAAAAGTAGTACGGCTCGATAGTATGTTTGAGAAAGTCGGAGGCATTCAAGCATTTGTTAATAGTCTGGGGATTTCAACGTCTCTATCGGAATACGGGGTTGATCCTGGAGAGTTTGCTAACTTTGCTGGAAAGACAATCATCAGGGGCGATATAAAAATTACGCCCGCGACAATTACCAAAGAGTCAATTGTGGATATTTATCAGAAAGCATTATGATAAAGAAAAGCAAAATGACTCGTTATGGATGCTATTTGGACACCTGTATACTTAACATGTGAGTGTGTCGTTTCAGCCTAATCCGGACACGTAGTACTTGTAATTAAGACGTGGTTTTGTAGATTTGGCATATCAGAGAGGAGTTAGTTATGAGTGCCAACAGAAGCCAGAGTCCTGAATCGGTAGTCCG